>CAVAPG010000021.1:0-21296 GCA_963590435.1 bacterium | reverse complement strand
ATTCTGGAGGACGAGGCATGATCCAGGAACTCTATACGCAGCAGGGCGCGGCGCTTTACCTGCTGGATAACAAGGCCGGAGATACCGCGCTTGGCATCTCTGTCGATGCCCCTGACACGGACCTTCACATTCTTCAGGTCAGATGTGACCGCGGCATGATGTTCTGCGGGATATTTGATAAAAGCGTTCTGTCGGCGCTGCACATTCCCGCCGCTGTTTTCTCCGCTCCGTGGTTCGCCGACATGATGGAACGTAAGCCGGTATTTCTTACGGACGAGGCCTTACAGATGGGCGCAGCCCCCGAAATGACCGGTGCGGAGATATTGGCTGTTTTCAGCAACGATTGAAGCCGCACAGCAAAACAATTTACAATTGTCGTAAATCATGCGGAAAAAAGCCGTTTTTCAAGAACACTAACTTGAAAGTATTTACAATTATTGTACTTAGCCAAAAACCCGCAAAGCATTGATATATAAGAAAAGTCCTGTAGTTTCAACAACTACAGGACTTCCTATTTATTGGTGCGCGAGGCGGGACTTGAACCCGCACGCCCGGAGTGAGCACTAGAACCTGAATCTAGCGAGTCTGCCAATTCCACCACTCGCGCATTTAAGTGCCTGATAATAATAGCATTCCTTGCCTGCAATGTCAAGAAAAATTCTCATTCGCTCAGGGCGAAAATTTTTGCCGCAGCTATATAATTCTGCATCCTGAAATGTTATAATAAAGCAACGAAATTATTAGGAGGTCTGACCAATGGACAGAATACAACTGAAGGAGCGGTCAAAGAATCTTATAAGAACCGCTCAGCCCAAGCCTGTTGTAACGGCGATAATCTATCTTCTTATCATCGCGGCGCTCAGCTTCCTTTCGTATAAGCTCGTCGGCGGAGCCGCAGAAGAGATTCGGAATGTGTATGACAGCTTCGGGTTTAACTACAATGTGGATATCTACGACAGCACAATTGACCCCGAACAGTTTGCATATGCTCTTGAGCAGGCACTGCCGTCACCGCTGGCTACGCTTCTTTATATTGCGATAGAGATTGTTACGATTGTCCTCGGAGCGGGTTTTGCAGTCTTCTGCCTGCGCACGGTTCGCGGCATGGAGGCCAGCTACTGGAACATTTTCGATGCGTTTGAGATGTTTTTCCGTGTTATCTGGCTGTATATTCTCGAAGGAATTTTCATCTTCCTCTGGTCACTGCTTTTCATCGTGCCCGGATTTATCGCCTTCTACCGCTACCGTATGGCACTGTATCTGCTGCTTGAGCACCCCGAGATGAGCGCGCTGCAGTGCATAAGCGAGAGCAAGCGCATTATGGTCGGCCACAAGGGTGAGCTGTTCGGCGTGGATCTGAGCTTTATCGGCTGGGCGCTGCTTGTCGGAATTGTGTCGTATATCGGAGATGAGATTGCCATAGGTCTGGGCTCGACGATTGCCGCGCAGATACTGAGCGCAGTTGAGCTCGGCACCCTCGTTGAGTTCTTCGTTTTCCCGTACATGCAGCTGACCTACGCCGGATACTATGTTGAGCTGACACGCCCCGCACCCGAAACTGCATTTGAGGACGGCTGGGTGCCGCCCGTGTGAGGTGAGCCTATGAAAATTACGTTCTTGGGCGCTGCCCATGAGGTGACGGGCAGCTGTACGCTGATAGAAGTCGGCGACAAAAAAGGCATCGTCGACTGCGGAATGGAGCAGGGCAAGGACCTGTTTGAAAACCAGGAGCTGCCGGTTGCCGCATCGGTGCTCGACTTTGTCCTTGTCACGCACGCACATATAGATCATTCGGGTCTGCTTCCGCTGCTGTATAAAAACGGCTTTCGCGGTGCGGTCTATGCCACGGGCGCGACCTGTTCGCTTCTGGATATAATGCTGCGCGACTGCGCACATATTCAGATGGCCGAGGCGGAGTGGAAATCACGCAAGGCGATGCGCAGAGGTGAGGGACCCGTTGCTCCGCTGTACGATCTTGAAGATGTCGACGGACTTATGAAGCTCCTGCATCCCTGCGAATACGGCAGGCAGCTGCAGGTGAACGAAGCGGTCACAGTGCGCTTTGTCGATGTCGGGCATCTTCTCGGCTCGGCGGCGATTGAGATATGGCTCAAAGAGGGAAGCTGTGAAAAAAAGATTGTCTTTTCCGGCGATATCGGAAACATCGATCAGCCGATTCTGTGCGACCCGAAGCATATCGAAAAGACGGATTATCTCGTTATCGAATCCACCTACGGCGACAGAAATCATTCCGATACGCGCCCGGATTATGTAGGCAGTCTGGCGCAGTATATCCAGCGGACCTTTGACAGGGGAGGAAATGTAATAATCCCCTCGTTTGCAGTCGGCAGAACGCAGGAGCTGCTTTATTTCATACGCGAGGTGAAAAATCGCGGTCTCGTAAAAGGCCACGGAGACTTTCGCGTTTATGTTGACAGTCCGCTTGCCATCGAGGCAACAAGCGTGTTCCTGCAGTGCGATACGAGCTATATCGACGAGGAAATGAAGGAAATTATCCGCTCGGGCGAAAATCCGCTGTACTTCTCCGGTCTTAACCTGGCCGTAAGTCAGGAAGAGTCAAGGGCGATAAACGAGGACAAAACCCCGAAGGTAATCATATCGGCATCCGGGATGTGCGACGCCGGACGCGTGCGGCATCATCTCAAGCATAATCTGTGGCGGCCGGAATGCCTTGTGCTGTTTGTCGGCTATCAGGCAGTCGGAACGCTCGGCCGTGCGCTTCACGACGGCGCGAAGGAAGTCAAGCTCTTCAACGAAGAAATTGAGGTCAAGGCCGAAATCGCAGCCCTTCCCGGCGTCAGCGGACATGCCGATAAGCGTGGACTTATCGCGTGGCTCGAGGGCTTTTCCGAAAAGCCGGAGCTTGTGTTCGTAAACCACGGCGACCCCGAAAGCGCGGACAGCTTCACAGCCTGCCTCAATGACGAGCTCGGCTACAGAGCGTTTGCTCCGTACAGCGGCACGGAGTTTGATGTCGCCGCAGGCAGGTTCACGGTTATCGCGCAGCCGAAGCCGATAGTAAAAACTCACGAAGCTCCGCACTCACCGCGCAAGGTCAATCCGCTGTTTACAGAGCTTGTTCAGGCCGCCGAAGCACTTATGCAGGCCGTCCGCGGCTGTGAGGGCAGACCGAACAGGGATCTGCGCACTTTCATAAGCGCTGTGCGTAAGCTGACGGAAAAAATAAGCCGATAAGATAATAAAAAGCGATATATATACTCAAATAACGGTGGGTTTTTCCCACCGTTATTTTTGCGCATTTTCGAACAGCTGTCTGTTTTCTTGTCACTTCCAGCAACTTTGTATGTTGATTTATATAAATTGCCGCCCTATTATGTGGTCAATAAAAAGACAGTCCCCCATGGGACGGAAAGGATCACATCATGAAAACCAAATCATCAAACAGAATTTATGTAGTAACGGCAATTTTGTCAGTCGTAGTTATGCTCCTTGCAGCAGCCGGCTTCATAAATGTTGAAACACAGAAAATCGACCGCGTATCGACAGACACAAACCTCGTAAAGCACGCCGAATCGGCAGGGGAACTTGCCATATCAACGGGCGTTGCCAACACAGTATACACCGGCACGGCACAGCCTGCCGCAAACGACAGCGATGACGCACTCAGCCGTATGGCCGAAGAGCTCAAGCCTGTTGCCGAGCTCAACTCGGACGAGAGCGTACTCAACCGCAATGTGGCATATCTGCTCAATAACGCAACGGCAAACTACGGCGCAACCTACGGCGAGATATGCACCGCCGCTGTGAATTACTACAGCGCGGATATAGACTCGGCAAATCATGATGCAGCCGTCTGGATCACCGTCTGCGGAGTTATGGCCCTTGCAGGTGTTGCAGGACTGGTTGTTTCGATAGTCAAGATCGAAAGCAATAAAAGCGAACAGAAATAATTGCCGATAAAAAGCATAAGCGCGCAAAAGGCTCGGAATTTTCCGAGCCTTTTTTCATAATATTCATATTCGGTTTATGCCGGGGTCGGGCTAACGCTGACCCTTTTCGTAGGGGATGCCCTCTGCCTTCGGAGCACGGGAGCTCTTGGAGGTCAGAGCGAGAACGATAAGCGAGATTATATACGGCATCATTTTGTATATCGAGCCGGACAGCTGCAGATTAAGCAGGAAGTCAAAGCCCGAGTACACGCTTGCCAGTGCGCGGAACAGTCCGAAGAGCAGTGCCGCCAAAGCTATGCGATGCGGCTTCCACTGACCGAAGATCATGACCGCCAGCGACAGGAAGCCGAATCCGGCAACGCCTGCCTCAAACTGCCACTCGCTTGCGCCGGCGATTATATACATAATGCCGCCGAGTCCGCCGAGGACACCGGAGATCAGAACGCCTGACCAGCGCATTTTGTAGACATTGATTCCGACGGAGTCTGCCGCCTGAGGATGCTCGCCGCAGGCCATAAGGCGAAGACCGAATCTGGTCTTGTACAGGACGATGAAAGACACAACGAGGAGAACGAGAGCGACAAGCATCATCCAGTTGAAGGTGAAGTCCCCGAACTTGACGAGGAAAGCCTGCTTCTGCGAGATATACTGCACTGTGGATGAGACGTTGTCGGGGCTTTCGGCGGTGTTTATAGCCTTCACGATGACCGTTGCCGCCGCCAGACCGAGCAGGTTGAGCGCAGTGCCGACGATGGTCTGGTCTGCCTTGAAGTTTATGCATGCAACCGCGAGCAGTGCCGAGAATATAAGACCGAGCAGTGCCGCCGCAAGAATCGTCAGAATGACAATAACAGCCGGAGGATAGCCCTCAAGATATTTCATCGTCAGTGCGCCGCCGAGCGCACCCATGACCATGATGCCCTCAAGACCGAGGTTTATGACACCCGAATGCTCCGAGAAACAGCCGCCGAGTGCAACGAGAATCAGAACGGAGGCATAGAGGATTGTGTACTGAATAAGCAATGACATTATTCTTCTCCTCCTTCCTTTTCCGCGGCACGTGCCGCGGCCTTTTCCTCACGCTTTGCGGCAATGTTGTTCATAATAAACTTCATAAACAGAACGAAGCCGCACAGATAGATGATTATCGCCGAGATGAGGTCGGAAATCTGCGTGCAGTACATGCTCTTGTCAAGGTAAGCACCGCCGACCGTTATGTGCTGAATGAAGTAGGACGAGAATATTGATCCGATCGGGTTCAGACCGCCGAGGAATGCTGCCGCGATTCCGTTGAAGCCCATTGCCGGAACGGCGGACTGGCCGCAGGACCACTGCTCAAAGCCCGTCAGATAGAACAGACCGGCACCCAGACCGGCAAGTGCGCCGCCGATGAGCAGCGTCAGGATTGTGTTGCGCTTTTCGGCCATGCCGCAGTACTTGGCGGCGTTTTTATTAAAGCCCGTTGCCTTGAGCTCATAGCCGAACTTGGTCTTTTCCATCACAATATAAACGATTATGGAGATGATAATCGAAATGGGTATTGCAATCGTCACATATTTGTTGTTTGAAAACAGCGTGTCGAGTCCGAGCGAGGGAATGATAGAGCCGGGGCTGACATCTTCAATATGAATGGTGTAGGGGCTGGCCGTTTCCTTGACATTTGTCAGCAGGTCGTTCATTGCGTAAAGGGTTATCCAGTTGAGCATGATGCCGGAGATAACCTCGTTTACGTTGCAGAAGCTCTTGAGTGCACCGCTCAATGCACCGAGGAGTGCGCCGGCTGCCATTGCAATGAGCAGGCAGACCCACCAGGGCAGCTGCCATGCCAGCGCGGCGTATAAGGCCATGCCTGCACCCAGGGAATACTGACCGGCTGCACCGATGTTGAACAGGCCGACCTTGTAGGCAAACAGTATCGACAGCGAGCACATGAGCAGGGGCGCCGTTTTGACCAGTGTACTGCCGAAATATTTGAGTGCAACCGTCGAGTTGGGGTAGTTAAAGAAGTTTTTTATAAGGCTTGTTATCGCCTCGCCTGCGCCTGCGGGGTTTATAAACAGCAGGACTATGTAGCCGAGCAGCAGACCGAGCAGAATGCAGATTATCGATGCGATAAACGACTGCACGCCGTCATTTTTCAGAAGGGAGCGTTTTTGCTTATTCATTGGCTGCTCCTTTCTTTGCACCGGCCATATACAGACCGAGTTCTTCAACCGTTGTTTTCTTCGGGTCGAGCTCGCCGACAATCTCGCCCTCATACATGACAAGGATGCGGTCGGGAACGCTCATGACCTCATCGAGCTCAAGTGACACCAGAAGCACCGCGCGCCCCGAGTCACGAACCTTGACAAGCTCCTTGTGGATATTTTCGATAGCACCGACATCGAGACCGCGCGTCGGCTGAACTGCAACGAGAAGCTCCGGCTGCTTGTCAATCTCACGGGCAACTATCGCCTTCTGCTGGTTGCCGCCGGACATGCTGCGCGCTATCGTAACAGAGCCCTGACCGGAGCGGACATCGTACTGCTCGATAAGCCTGTCGGAATACTCGCGGATGTTTTTTCGCTTGAGAAATCCCGCACGGGAGACAAACTCCGGCTCGAAATAAGTCTGAAGAATCATGTCGTATTCGAGCGAATAGTCAAGAACGAGTCCGTGCTTGTGTCTGTCCTCGGGAATATGGCTCATGCCGTGGGTGTTGCGGTCGCGTATTGATGCGTGGGTAATGTCCCTGCCGCAAAGCGTGAGCTTGCCGGACTTGAGAGGCTCAAGTCCCGTCAGACCGTACACAAGCTCGGTCTGACCGTTGCCGTCGATGCCCGCTATGCAGACAATTTCTCCGGCGCGAACCTTAAATGAGACATTTTTGACGGCGTCATTGTGATGCAGCTTCGAGGCGACCGTCATTCCTTCGACATCGAGAATAACATCGCCGGGCTTTGAGTCCTTTTTGTGCACGGCGAAGTCGACATCGCGGCCGACCATCATGTGCGAGAGCTCTTCCTTGCTGGTGTTTTTAATCTCAACCGTGCCGATGTATTTTCCCTTGCGCAGGACCGTGCACCGGTCGGCAACATCCATGATTTCATTGAGCTTATGGGAGATGAAAAGTATGCTCTTGCCCTCTTTGGCGAGGTTTTTCATGATCTTCATGAGCTCGTCAATCTCCTGCGGAGTGAGAACCGCGGTTGGCTCGTCAAAGATGAGTATGTCGTTTTCGCGGTAGAGCATTTTGAGAATCTCGGTGCGCTGCTGCATGCCGACGGTGATATCCTCGATAATCGCATCGGGATCGACGCTCAGTCCGTATTTGTCGCTCAGCTCGATTATTTTCTTCCGGGCCTCGTCCTTTTTGAGAAAGCCCATTTTATCCGCCGGCTCATTGCCGAGTATGATGTTGTCGAGCACGGAGAAGCACTCAACGAGCTTGAAGTGCTGATGCACCATGCCGATGCCGAGCTTGTTTGCGTCGTTGGGGTCCTTGATGGAGACCTCCTGACCGTCCTTTTTGATAATTCCTTCTTCAGCCTGATAAAGCCCGAACAGAACGCTCATCAGCGTTGACTTGCCTGCTCCGTTTTCGCCCAGCAGGGCGTGTATTTCGCCTTTTTTGAGCTGAAGGGTGATATCATCATTGGCGACAATACCCGGAAACCGTTTGGTGATATGCAGCATTTCTATCGCATATTCCTGTTCCAAAACCCGAATCTCCCCTTTCGTATGTGAAGTACTTTGCGTTGCATATTGTTAATGGTTAATTATACAATAATAAGGGGTGCATTGCAATTAAAATATAAAAAAAGGACAGGCGATTTTCGCCTGCCCTTAAATGGTTTTCGGGAAATTACAGAATGTTGTCGAAGGTGGTGACGGTGATGTCGGTCTTCGGCATTGCTTCTGTGGAGTTGTCTACAGTGACGTCGCCGTTGAACATTGCGGCAACGAGCTCTTTGTAGTCATCCTGAGTGAAGTCATCGCTCCACTGGGTGCTGTCCATAGGAATCTGTACGTAGTTCTCTTCGGGGTTCTCGGAAACGAGGCCGAGAGTCTCGATCTTGCCGCCGAAGTCTGCCCACTTGTCGGCAGAGATAGCAGCCAGAACGGTCTTAACAGTGGGAGCAAGACCCTTCATAGCGGAAGTAACGGTCATGCCTTCGCCGTATGCACCGTCGATGATGCCGGCCTGGTCAACGTCAACGCCGATAACCTTTGCGCCTTCAACCTTTGCTGCTGCTTCTGCTGCGGATGCATAGATACCGCCGCCGCAAGCGAAGACTACCTGAGTGCCGTCAGCATACCAGGTATCCATAACAGCGGTGATTGCGGGGTCAGCCTTGAACAGGTTGCCGTAAACATACTTGACGGAAACCTTGTCGGCCTTGTTCATGTCAACAGCTGCTGCGTTTGCGCCCTGGACGAAGCCATATCCGTAACGGACAACTGCGGGAACTGCCATGCCGCCGAGGAAGCCGAGCTGCTCGTAGCCGAGCTTAACTGCTGCGTAACCGGCCATGTAGCCGCACAGCTCTTCCTGGTAAACTGCGCAGTAGAGATTGGAGGGAACCTCGAAGTCATCGCCGAGGTCGCCGGAGCCGACGTCCAGAGCAACGAACTTAACATCGGGGTAAGTTCCGACAGTCTCTTTGATTGCGTTTGCGAAAGCGTAGCCGGGCATTACGATAACGTTGTAGCCGTCGGTGATTGCCTTCTCGATCATTGCAACGCGGTCTGCGTCAGCATCGGATGCGGGCTTGTAGTAGTTGAAGTCGATGCTGTTTTCGGAGCAGTAGTCCTTGCAGGCCTCATAAGTGGTCTGGTTGAAGGACTGGTCGGTGATGTCGCCGTAGTCGGTGATCATTGCGACCTTCATTGCGGCTTCTGTGTCGGTGTCATCAGCGGTGTCTTTGTCATTGGTACCACCACATGCGCAAAGAGCGAAGACCATGCACAGAGCCATGAGCAGTGCTAAAAATCTTTTCATGTTTTTTCCTCCGTAAAATTTTTGGGTTTTGCGCGCGAGGGCGCTGCCGCGCCATCGCATACTATGCATAGTATACCACTTCCATAATAGGCAAGGCAAGTATAATTTAGCATTTTGTCCAATTATGCACGCGATATACACGCAGATAAGAATAAATTTACAGCTCGTTCATTTTGACGGCGGTGTCAAGGGCTATCTCCATCATTTGAGTGAAGGACAGCTGTCTTTCCTCCGAGGACAATGCCTCGTCGCGGTATATATGGTCGGATATCGTGCAGATGCACAGGGCTCTCTTTCCGGCCTTGGCGGCGTTGAGATAAAGTCCGGCCGCTTCCATTTCAACTGCCAGAACGCCCATGTCGCGCCACTTGTCGCTGCTGTCGCAGCCGGCGGGGGAATAGAAATTGTCGCTCGAGAGAATGTTTCCGACCTTAAGCTCAACGCCGTGCTCCTTTGCCGCGCTGACGGCGGTGCTCAGAAGCGTATAATCTGCGATGGGTGCAAATGTTCCGTTGAGCTCGAACTGATGGGCAAAGTTCGAGTCCGTGCAGGCGGCCTGACCGGCGACAATGTCCATAAGCTGAAGATCATCACGCAGTGCGCCTGCCGAGCCGATGCGGATAATATTGTCCACATCATAGAAATTATAAAGCTCCCAGCTGTATATGCCGATGGCTGGTATGCCCATGCCGCTTGCCATAACAGTCACGGGGACGCCCTTCCAGGTGCCCGTGTGACCCTGAACGCCGCGGACGTTATTGACGAGTACGGGATTTTCCAGAAATGTCTCTGCGATGAATTTTGCTCTGAGCGGATCTCCCGGCATGAGGACGGTTTTTGCGATATCCTCTTTTTTTGCCGCTATATGCGGAGTGGGAATAGGCATAGTTTTTCCTCCTAAAAACACTATGATGTTTTCATGAAATACACTGAAATTATAGCCGCAAGAGCGGGCTTAGTCAAGCATCGGCGAGCGTTTGGGGACGCCAAACGGAACATATAAATGTTGTACCGAGCGGGACGATGTGGTAATATAGAGAAAACAAAAATATACGGGAGAGCGGATATGAAAGACGGCAGTATTATAGTCATCGGCATTGCCGGAGGAACCGGCAGCGGCAAGACGACAATCACGCGCAAGATTGTGCAGCACTTCGGCGGAAATGTCAGCGTTATCTATCATGACAATTATTACAAGGCCCATCACGGTATGAGCTATGAGGAGCGCGCAAAGCTCAATTACGACCACCCCGATGCCTTTGACACCGAGCTGCTGGTCGAGGATCTGAAAAAGCTCCGCCGCGGCGAGACGATTCACTGCCCGACCTATGATTATACGATTCACGACAGGGCGGAGAAAACCGTGACGGTAAAGCCATCACGAGTTATCATAGTTGAGGGGCTGCTGATATTCCAGAGCCAGGAGCTGTGCGACCTGATGGATATTAAGATATATGTCGACACCGATGCCGATGTGCGCATTCTCCGGCGAATAGTGCGCGATGTGCGCGACCGCGGCAGAAGTCTTGAGAGCGTCGTAAACCAATATTTATCCACCGTCAAGCCGATGCACGAGCAGTTCGTTGAGCCGTCAAAGCGCAAGGCGGATATAATTATTCCCGAGGGCGGACACAATCAGGTCGCCCTGGATATGGTGCTTGAGCGCGTGCGTGCGCATCTTGCGAAAAATTAAGGAGACTGACATGGCAAAGCTTTATTTCAAATACGGCGCAATGGGCTCGTCCAAATCGGCACAGGCGCTGATAACGCAGTTTAACTATGAAGAGCTCGGAATGAGCGTGTGGCTGATAAAGCCGAGTGTTGACACTCGCGACGGAGCGGATATAGTCCGCAGCCGAATCGGCCTGCAGCGCTCTGCGGAGATTATAACTCCGGATCAGGACATAACGCAGGCCTACGCAAAGGCCGGCAAGCACGATGTAATCATTGCCGATGAGGCCCAGTTTTTCACGCCCGAGCAGATCGACCAGCTGCGGCAGCTTGTCGATGAGGAATGCCTGCCTGTTTTATGCTTCGGACTGCGCACGGATTTCCTTACGCATTTCTTTCCCGGTGCGCGCAGGCTTATGGAGCTTGCCGACTCGATAACCGAGATTAAAACCGTCTGCGCCTGCGGACGCAAGGCGACTGTCAATGCCCGCATCGATGAATCGGGCAGGATTATAACGCAGGGCGATCAGGTGTTCCTCGGCGGCAACGACAGCTATGTCGCCATGTGCCACCGATGCTGGGTCAACAGGATAAAGCAGCAGGAAAAGGCATGAGAAAACAATTCGGACAAAGCTAAAATTTTATTTATATTTTAAGGGGAGGAAAACAATGAAAAAGTATCTCGCAGAATTTATCGGCACATTTGTGCTTGTACTGTTCGGCTGCGGCGTTGCCGCCGTGACCGGATGTGCATTTCCCGAGGCAGGCTATGTTGCAACGGCGCTCGCCTTCGGCCTGTGCATTGTTGCAATGGCGTATTCCATCGGCAATATCTCCGGCTGCCATGTAAACCCGGCAGTGTCCCTCGGCTGCCTGCTGGCAGGCAGAATGAGCGGAAAGGACTTCGTCGGTTATGTCATCGCGCAGGTTCTCGGCGCAATCGCCGGAGCGGCGGTGCTCATGGCACTTATCGGAACCGAAAAGGGACTCGGCTGCAACGGACTGTATAACGGAAGCATCGGACTGAGCCTTCTTGTTGAGGTTATCCTGACGTTTGTGTTCGTGCTCGTCATCCTCGGCGTAACATCGAAGATAGGCAACGGAAAGCTTGCCGGCCTCGTCATCGGACTTACGCTTGTGCTTATCCACCTGCTGGGCATTCCGTTTACCGGAACAAGCGTCAATCCCGCGCGCAGCATCGGCCCTGCTCTGTTCATGGGCGGAGACGCACTCAGCTGCGTCTGGGTGTTCATAGTTGCACCTCTTGTCGGCGGCGCACTTGCAGCCCTCGTCTGGAAGCTGCTCGCATCGGACGCGGAAAAAGACTGATAAAAAGCACTGACAATAAGATAAAAACCGAAAAATCCTGCACTGATTCAGTGCAGGATTTTTGCGTCCGGCGAAACTAAAAAATATAACATTTTTCCTCTGTGAATACGGACTGCATCGGGACATCCCATTCCTCGGGCAGGACACTGCCGACGCGCTGAAGCTCAAATGCGGCGGCGGCAATGTGCGCGTTGACGCACTGTGGCAGGAAACGGTCGTAATATCCCTTGCCCATGCCGAGACGGCCGCCGTATGCATCAAAGCAGCTGCAGGGGCAGATAATCAGATCAATCTCATCGGGGGATATGAGATTTTCGGCGATGTCGGACGGCTCTTTTATGCCGTATGCGCCGCGCTCCCACTCGTCATCGCTTTTGGGGATGTACGCGTTCATTATGCCGTCGCCGACACAGCGCGGATAGGCAAAGCGTTTTTCCGCATCGACAAGATAAAGCTCGACCTCTCCGGGCATTGCGTTGTATATCATGACCGTTTTTGCCGATTTATACGGCTCGCTCTCACGGATGCGCTGAGATATCTTCTCGCTTTTCTCGCGGCGACGGTTTTCATCCATCGCCTTGCGCTCGGCTATGCATGCCTTTCGCATAATGCGGCGCCTTTCTTCAAAATAGGCCTGACGGACAGCACCTGCCATATACAGTGAGCCGCAGGCAACGCAGGGAAGACCGGAGGAGAGCGCCCCTCTGACGGCGTCGTGAACAGAATCAGAGGCTTCCGCATTTATGCCGAGACCGGTCAGGAGCTTTGTAAGCTCCGCGGCAGGAAGGGCGCGCGGACTGTCGGGCGTTACGCAGAAAACCCGACCCATGTGAGGCAGGAGCATATCCGTCATGAGCGTATAATCCTTGTCGGCAAGAATGCCGAGGATAAAGCAGAGCTTTTGACCTGCAAACGAATCGCGCAGGCATGCCGACAGCGCGGACATGCATTGAGGATTGTGCGCACCGTCAACCAGAAAAACAGGGTCAGAGCCGAGCTTTTCAAGGCGCGCGGGCCATTTCGTTCTGCCAAGTCCCACTCTGATGTCCTCATCGGATATGTCCCAACCCTTCCGACGCAGAAGCAGAAGTGTTTCAAGCGCAATCGCGGCGTTTTTGAGCTGATGCTCACCCAGAAGCGGCAGACTGAGATTATAAAACTCATGCCACGAAAAACGCTGACCGTCAAGGTCGTGCGATATAGGCTTTATGCCGTCAAAGTCAGCTTTTATAAGCTCAACGCCCTTATCACGGCAGACGCGCTCGAAGACCGTCTCCGCTTCCGGAGAGCAGCGGTAGCACACAGCCGTTGTGCCGTGTTTTATAATACCGGCTTTTGCCGAAGCAATCTGCCCGATTGTGTCGCCGAGGTATTCGGTGTGCTCAAGTCCGATGTTCGTGATGACCGCCGCCTCGGGTGCGTCTATGACGTTTGTGCTGTCAAGCTCGCCACCCATGCCCGTTTCGAGAACTACAATATCGCATCCTCCGTCAAGGAAAAACTGCATCGCTATGGCTGTTACTATCTCAAACTGGCTGGGGTGGTCAGCCATGCTTTCGACCTTGGGGCGGATAAGCTCGGTGAGCTCGGCAAGCTTTTCATCGGAGATCATTTTGCCGTTTATCTGCATCCGCTCGTTGAAGCGATTGATGTACGGCGAGGTGTACAGTCCTGTTGTAAAACCGGCGCATTGAAGGACGGATGCGAGCATTGCGCAGGTTGAGCCCTTGCCGTTTGTTCCGGCAACGTGGATAAAGCGCAGCTTTTTGTGCGGACTGCCGATTCTCGACAGCAGCTCGCGCGTGCGGTCAAGTCCGAGGCGTGTTTTGCTCCAGCCGCGGCTTTCTATGTATTCTATTGCTTCCGATGCCGTCATTGTCTGACCTCTTTTCCGATAAGCACCCGGCTTTTGAGCGTGTCAATAAGCGGTGGCAGGAGAACGCCCGTTGCGGCGGCCTTGGCAACGCAGACGATGTATCTCAGGAAAATTGCGCCGAAGATATAGACCGCCGAGTAGTAGCCGTAGATGACGCTGTCGATGTACATTACGCCTGTGTTCAGCGTGGTTACGACAAGCTCTGCCAAGATGACGATGAAAATCGTCTGCCCGTGCCTGAGATTAAAGCCGCGGCGCTTCGTATATGCGCCGACAATAATGCCGCAGACGACATACGGCAGCATCCACAGAAGAGTCGTGACCGAAACGCCGTAGCGGATTATCTGATAAACGAATGTTCCGACAAAGCCGATTATCGCTCCGTCGCAGGGACCGAAAAGCATCGCGCCGATGATAACGGGGATGCTCTCGAGCGTGACCTTGATGTTGCCGAGATCGATGGAAACCGTGCCGAGCACCGCGCACATTGCGGCAAGCATGGAATCGGTCGCCATTTGCTTTGCTTTCATAAAAAACTCCTTTCGTGACAGTTGCCACAAAAGGAGAAAAAACTCTTTAAGCGGCAGCGGATGCGGACACGGCACCGCAGCTTAATACTAAGCTTTCGTTCGGAGACGACTTCCCATCCTCCGACACTTAACGCGCCGTGACCTACTCTGGCACTTTAAATTAAATTTTAATCAGATAATATAAATTTTTTCGTCAGCGGAATAAGCAGACCGCCTACGCAGTTGCCGAGGGTGTTGACGATAATCATAAGCACAGCCTGTGCGCTCCACATGCCGGCTGCCGATATGTAAAACATATTCGCAACGCAGTGCTCAAAACCGCAGAGAATGAAAACCATGACTCCGAAAAACAGCGAAAGATATTTTCCGAGCTCGTGCGGATTGTTTTTAAATCCGTCGACTGCGATGTAAATAAGCAGGTTGCAGAAAATTGATAATATGAAGATGCTAGGCAGACTGTCGCCAAGCTTAACCTCGCACATTGCCGCGGCTTTTTCGGCTATCGGTGCGATGCGCGTCAGAAGAAAGAGCTGCGCCGTGAGCCATGCACCGAGCAGATTTCCGAGCCATATCACCGGCAGATAAGCGGCATAGCTTTTGTCGTTGTTCGGGACATAGCATACCTTCCCCGTGAAAAGGTCAAAGCCGAATGTGCATATCGTGAACAGTCCGACGGTGAAAAACAGCGCACCGAGTATTTTCGAGTCGAGCGAGAGAAATGCGCAGCCGCCAATCGCAACGCACATTCCGGCAAGAACCGCACTTATAAATTTCTTCATCTGTCTGCCACCTCAACTACATGTGATACGAGAACCGAGGTCGTGACACTGCCGACTCCGCCCGGAACGGGTGTTACGGCGCGGACGGTCTGCTCAGCTTCGTCTAATCTGACATCGCCGACAAACTTCTGCTTTTCCTCGGACCAGTTCATGCCCACGTCTATAACCGTCTGCCCGGCGCGGAAGTATTCCGCTCCGATTGCTTCGCCCTTTCCGATTGCGGCAACGACAATGTCGGCATCGCGCACGACCGACGGCATATCTTCGGTTTTCGAGTGGCAGATTGTGACGGTTGCGTTTGCCGTCATCAGCAGCATTGCCGCCGGACGGCCTATTACAAGGCTGCGCCCTATGACCGCGGCGCGTCTGCCGGATATCTCTACCCCGTAGTAATTTAAAATTTCCATCACCGACTGCGCGGTGCAGGGAGAAAATCCGTCACCGGAGCCGGAAAACACACGGGACATTGAGCCGACAGTAATGCCGTCTATGTCCTTTCGCGGATCGAGCGCCAAGCAGGCCGCCTTTTCGTCGAGCGACTTCGGCAGCGGGCGAAACATAAGAACGCCGTGGACGCCGCTGTCGGCGTTGAGTTTTTCTATCTCCGATATAAGCTCCGCCTGAGAAACTTCCTCGGGGAGAATAATTCTGCGCACCTGCACGCCGACCTTTTCGCAGCGCTTTACGGCCGCGCGCTCGTATGCCACGTCATCGGGCCTTTCGCCTACGCGCAGTATCGCAAGACA
This sequence comes from bacterium, assembly GCA_963590435.1. Lineage (GTDB taxonomy): Bacteria > Bacillota > Clostridia > Oscillospirales > Oscillospiraceae > F23-B02. Next base: position 5,452 of record CAVAPG010000021.1, on the reverse strand, counting down.
GGGACAGATGCCCTTTTGCTCAAGAGCGAGCACTTTAATCTTTGTTTTTTCGTCAAGCGCGGCGGCGACCGGCGCTCCTTTGAGAATTTCACAGCTCATCCGGTTTCAGCTTTCCTTTTACCGAGTTATAGATATTTTCCGCAAGGGGGATATATTTTTCAAGGCAACGGCTGACCTCGCCGTTGAGTTCATCCGCACGGTCACGGTTTTTCATAAGGCGGGTGTTTACAAAAACATTCAGCGCCGCCGATTCAAGAGAGGATCTGCACAATGCCGCGGCACAGCCGGCATCGGATACTGCCAGCGTACTGCCGAGTTCGGCAAAACGTCCGGTAAGCTCAATTGCCGTGCCGCAAAGACGCACAAGCTCAAGCGGAACCGCCGCGGCATCGTCAAGGCATTTTTCCGTTATCTCGTCTCTGCCGGGAGCATCTTTGGGAAGAGCGTATGCCCGACTGAGCGGCTCGAAGGCCGCGGCATCGGCGTCTATGAGCGCGATGCATCGCTCAAGCAGAGCCCGGGCCTTTTCCGCAAGCTCTTTAAGCTCGGGCTCGGAGGCGGCATATTTTTTCTTGCCGACTGTCAGACAGCCGACCATGATATCAAGACCGACACCCAGCGATGCGGCAAGCGCCGCCGCACCTCCGCCGCCCGGCACGGCAGAAGCCGAAGCGAGCGCAGAGCAAAAATCCGAAACGGTTTTATCCTTCAGCATGGCATCAGAAAAGTCCGGAGATGACGCCGTTTTCATCGATGTCTATCTTCTCTGCCGCAGGAACCTTCGGCAGACCGGGCATGGTCATAATATCACCCGTCAGCGCGACAATAAAGCCGGCGCCGGCGCAAACCTTAAGATTTCTCACGCTGACTGTAAAGCCGCGCGGTGCGCCGAGGAGCGAAGCGTCGTCGGAAAAGCTGTACTGCGTTTTCGCCATGCATATGGGCAGAGAGCCGAAGCCGAGTGCCTCAATCTGTTTTGCCTGCTTGACCGCGTTGCCAACGAGCTGAACGCCGTCGGCATGGTATATCTTCGTACATATGGCGTTGAGCTTTTCCTCGATTGTTCCGTCAAGCTCGTAGCTCTGACGGAAATCGTTGGGCTCTTCGCACAGGCGGACAACTTCTTCGGCAAGCGCCGTTCCGCCTTCACCGCCCTTTGCCCAGACCTCGCTTAAGGCGACATTTACGCCCAGCTCACTGCATTTTTTCGCGACAAGATCAAGCTCTGCCTTCGTATCCGTCGGGAAGGCGTTTATCGCAACAACGCAGGGGAGACCGAAGACATTTTTTATGTTAGAAACATGCTGCAGAAGATTCGGCATGCCCTTTTCAAGCGCATCGAGGTTTTCGTGATTGAGCTCCGCCTTCGGAACTCCGCCGTGGTATTTAAGTGCGCGCACAGTTGCGACGATGACCACCGCCGAGGGCTTGAGGCCTGCCATGCGGCACTTGATGTCAATAAATTTTTCGGCGCCGAGATCTGCGGCAAAGCCTGCCTCGGTGACGGTATAGTCGGCAAGTTTCAGCGCCATGCGCGTTGCTGTTACGCTGTTGCAGCCGTGGGCGATGTTCGCAAACGGGCCGCCGTGGATAAGCACGGGGGTTCCCTCAAGCGTCTGCACGAGATTGGGCTTTATCGCGTCCTTGAGCAGCGCCGCCATTGCGCCTTCTGCCTTGAGATCGTGCGCGGTGACGGGCTTCCCGTCATAGGTGTAGGCAACGATTATGCGCCCGAGGCGTGCCTTCAGGTCGGCAATGCCCGATGACAGACACAGAACAGCCATGACCTCGGAGGCGACGGTTATCTCAAATCCGTCCTCGCGCGGAACACCCTGTGCCTTTCCGCCGAGACCGTCGACAATATGCCGGAGCTGGCGGTCGTTCATATCAACGGCTCTCTTCCATGTTATCTGCTTTACGTCTATGCCGAGGGCGTTGCCCTGCTGAATGTGATTGTCGAGCATGGCGGCAAGAAGATTGTTTGCAGCGCCGATGGCGTGGAAGTCGCCCGTAAAGTGCAGGTTAATGTCCTCCATGGGCACGACCTGGGCATATCCGCCGCCTGCCGCGCCGCCCTTAATGCCGAATACGGGACCGAGTGACGGCTCACGCAGTGCCGCCATTGCCTTTTTGCCTATCTTGCGCAGACCGTCGGTCAGACCGACGGAGGTTGTGGTCTTGCCCTCGCCTGCCGGAGTGGGGGTTATGGCCGTAACGAGAATGAGCTTTCCGTCGGGCTTGTCTGCCATGTCGCGCAGAAGAGAATTGTCAATCTTGGCCTTGTAGTTTCCGTACAGCTCAACATAGCGCTCGTCTATGCCGGCTCTTTCGGCAATCACGCCGATTTTTTCTTTTTCGCAGCTCTGTGCAATTTCAATGTCGGTTTTGTATTCCATCTTGTCCTCCTGAAATGTGTCGTGATGATGCGTCTTATCGGTCAATTTCGGGAATTTCGCCCCTCTTGCCGGAGCGGTGCGCCGTGAATGAGCACACAATTATATTCATCATAATAATATAGTCTGCGCCGATAAAATTCAACATTTATTTAATCAATCTGCGTATTTGTTCCGAAGATCCGAAGACGCCGGCTGCTGCCGGGTGGAAAAAAGGACAAAACAATAAAATTTGCACTATTTCGTGCAAATTATGCTCGAAAATCGACCAATTATGTCGAATCCTCCCACAAGACTGTAAATATAAGTACAATGTATTAACAGTATATTAACGGGAAAAGAAAAGGGAGAAATTACGAAAGGGAGGCAAAAGGTGAGAGATCATGGTACGAATTTGCATTGCAGATTCAAGCTCGGAGGCAGCGGAGAGAATATGTAATTTGTTAGAGCGCGAGCTGGAGGCACGGAGGATACCGAACAGTATTGACATAGCACTCAGTTGGAGGGAGATTGATAACGCAGTCAGCATAGCACACGAATATCAGGTGTTTATTATATGCATCGACTCGAGAGCGCCGGCGTTTGACTGGCGTAAGCTTTCACGCGAGGTTAGACAGACGGAGAGCCTTTGCAAGATAGTTTTTGTTTCGGACAGGCTGGAAGATGCGGAAGAGGTGTTTGATTTTTATCCCTACTGCTTTATTCATCGCCCGAATCTGGAATACAGATTGCCGCTGCTGATAAATAAAATGTTCAGCTTAGCCGGTTCAAGCACACGCAGATTGTTCACCACGAAGCTTATGAGCTATGCTGTCGGATATGACGACATAGTTTTCTGTGAGCATGTGCAGCGCAAAACTCAGGTGGTGTGCGAGCGGTTTACGATAAACGTAAGCGAAAAGCTGGTGAACATCCTCGCCGATTTGCCGGAGGAGTTTGTTCAGACGCACAGCAGCTTTATTGTCAACATGCATCACGTGCGCGGACTCGGGAAAAATAATTGCGTGCTCGATAACGGTATGGCGGTCCCGGTCAGCCGGGCAAGATATTCAAAAATGCTCGAGCTTTTTGAAAAATATGTAAATCGGGGGGTAACTCCCACAAGGCCGTAGTGAATCAAAGCTATTAATTAAGCGCGAGGAAAACGGAGAAAGACATGAGAAAATTTACAATTGCGCTGCTGATGTTAATTCATTTGCTCGGCATTTGCGCCTGCAGCGTGACAGAAAATGCACCGGATTAAGTTTATCGTGTATTACGACAAGGTCGGATAAAGTGCGCAGACTGTGACTTTGCACGTGTCAAAAAACAACAAAATCCCGGCAATGCAATGAGCGTTGTCGGGATTTTTCGCACCGTCGGAGGCTTTGCTTCGGAGTTTGGGACACAGCACCGGCGATAGGATAATTTCGACAGAAAGGCGCGTTGTCAATACAGCTGTTGGTTATGGTTACAGAGAAGTTACAAATGCGCAAATTCACGTGCAAAAAATGCATGAAAAACTACCAATTATGCAAGCGGAAACAATTGCGGCACAATATATGGTACAATCACGCAGATAGTGGGGAAGGGGAATTCCCTGCGCTCGGAGGAGAAAATGGCAAACTGAGAAATGAAAAAACTGGTGATAGATCTAACTTGGCCAGAGTTAGAACAAATAAATTATTTACTCATGAAAGGAAGAGAAAATGAAGAAGAAAATAGGTATATTGCTCATGCTTACGTTGTTGATATGTTGCGTGTGCGGCTGTTCATCAAAGGCAAGCGATCCGTATTCAACGGCATGCGAAAACGGATACACCGGTTCAAAGGAAGAATGGGTTGCAGCATTTGTCGGTGAAGAAATGAGCGAGGATGAAAACGAACAGTCGGCATTCGCCTTGGCATGCAGCAAGGGTTATAAAGAAAGCTATGACACATGGATGAAAGATACAACGGGATATTCACCGGAATCTGATAGTCAGACGGCATATGAGCTTGCATGTGAAAACGGATATGACGGAAGCTTGTCAGAGTGGTTGGTGAGCATATGCCCCGATGCCGACAAGCTTGGACTTTCTTCGGAATCGGAGGAAAAGACGGAGTATGAATACGCGTGTGAATATGGCTTTGAGGGGAGCTTTATTGAGTGGCTCATTTCGTTAGTTGATGCTCAAGAGCAGTAAGCAATAACAATAAATAAATTTTGAAAAGGAGAAACGTATGAAAACAAGAGTAAGCAAGTGGAACAAATTCATTGTCCTGCTCATGGCTATTGCTTTGTGTATGTCGCTTTGCGTGACTGCACAGGCAAAGTCAACGGCAGACTTTGAAGACGTTTCGAAGGATGCGTGGTATTATAACTACGTGCAGGATGTCGTTGAGGCAAACCTGTTTAAAGGTGTTGACGCAACGCACTTTGCCCCGGAATCACAGATGCAGAGAGCAATGCTCGTAACTGTCCTGTGGAGAATGGAAGGCAGCCCGGTTGGATACACAAATTCTTTTTCGGATGTTGCCAGTGGTACATACTATTACGATGCTGTTTCATGGGCAACCGCAAATGGGATTGTCACCGGTTATTCCGCGGAGAAGTTTGGCCCGACAGATATGATTACAAGGGCTCAGCTTGTTGCAGTGCTTTATAGGTATATGGGAGATGCATCGGATGCCACCGGAGACCTTTCTGCATACAAGGATGCAAAGATGATCCCGAATTACGCTACGGATGCGATGAAGTGGGCGGTAAAGAAGGGCCTCCTCGTCAACTGCACCGATAAATTACGCCCCAGCGATGCGGCAACAAGAGCAGAGGTGGCTGCATGCTTATCTATACTTATGGACAAGCAGAGTGAGACACCGGTGGTCAATGGCAAGTCTGCATATGAGCTGGCAGTAGAAAACGGCTACAAAGGAACAGTTCAGGAATGGCTGGCTTCTCTCGTTGGCAAAGACGGTGCTGATGGCAAGGATGGTGTCAATGGTAAAGACGGTGCCGATGGTAAGTCTGCATATGAGCTGGCAGTAGAAAACGGCTATGAAGGAACAGAAGTAGAGTGGCTGCGCTCATTGGCAGGAGC
>CAVAPG010000020.1:0-21761 GCA_963590435.1 bacterium | reverse complement strand
TGAAAAAGATGATACGGACACGATGTACGCCCTGAAGCTCGGTCTTGAGAAGGGCTATGAGCGCTTTTATATATACGGCGGCCTCGGCGGAGCGCGCCCGGACCACACGATGGCAAACCTTCAATCGCTGCTGTATCTTGCAAACCGCGGTGCACGCGGCTGGCTCTTCGGCGAAAAATATATCTGGACGGCAATTAAAAACACTTCTCTCAAAATTGAAGGTCAGGGCGATGTTTCGCTTTTCTGCCTTGACGGAGCCGCGGAGGGCGTTTCGATAAAGGGCCTTAAATACGAGGTCGACAAGGTTCGGATAAGCTCCGATTTTCCACTGGGCGTAAGCAACAGCTTCGTTTCCCCCCAGGCGGAGATAAGCGTCGAGGATGGCGCGCTTTTGATTATGTATGATATAAAGGTGAACGAAATTGACTGAGTTTTACGCAGGAAAATATGATATAGCCGTAATCGGCGCGGGACACGCCGGAATCGAGGCCGCGCTTGCCGCCGCCCGCATGGGTCTTGATACGATCTGCTTTGCAATAAACCTCGACAGCATAGGCAACATGCCGTGCAACCCCGCAATCGGCGGAACCGGCAAGGGACATCTCGTGCGCGAGCTTGACGCCCTTGGCGGTCAGATGGCGAAATCTGCCGACAGGGCATGCATACAATACAGAATGCTCAACCGCGGAAAGGGGCCTGCGGTGCACTCGCTTCGCGCACAGGCCGACAGGCGTAAGTATCAGGAGGTAATGAAGCTCACGCTCGAAGAGCAGGAAAATCTGCGCGTAAAGCAGGCGGAGGTTACTGAGATCTGCACCGAAAACAGCGCCGTGAGCGCTGTCAAAACGCACACGGGTGCTGTCTATCACTGCCGCGCTGCCGTAATCGCCTGCGGAACGTATCTTGACGGCAGAACCATAGTCGGCGATGTTATTCGCTCCTCCGGTCCGGATGGACTGGCTGCCGCAAAGGGACTCACACCATGTCTCAAGTCTCTGGGACTTTCAATGCGGCGCTTTAAAACCGGAACTCCGCCGAGAGTAAACGCTCACAGCGTCGATTTTTCAAAGATGGAGCTGCAGCCGGGCGATGAAAATCCGGAGGGTTTTTCATTTGAAACAGTCACTCCGCCGGAAAACAGGGCTGTCTGCTATCTGACATACACAAACGAAAAAACACACAAGATAATTCTCGACAATATAGACAGAAGCCCGATATATTCCGGCGTTATCGAGGGCGTGGGGCCGCGCTACTGCCCAAGCATAGAAACCAAGATTATGACCTTCAGGGATAAGCCAAGGCATCAGCTTTTCATCGAACCGATGGGGCTTAACACCCGTGAGCTGTATATTCAGGGGCTGTCCTCCTCACTGCCGGAGGATGTGCAGATTGAGATGCTGCATACGATTGCCGGACTTGAGCACGCCGAAATGACGCGCTGCGCCTACGCTATTGAATATGACTGCGTGGATCCGACCGAGCTGTATCCGACGCTTGAGACGAAAAAAATCAGCGGACTTTACGGTGCAGGGCAGTTCAACGGCTCATCTGGATATGAGGAGGCCGCCGTACAGGGCTTTGTCGCCGGCGTGAACGCCGCATTGAAGCTCAAGGGCGAGGAGCCCATGATTCTCCGCCGCTCGGACGGATATATCGGAACGCTCATAGACGATCTGGTCACCAAGGGCACAAACGAGCCGTACCGCATGATGACATCGCGCAGCGAATACAGACTGCTTCACCGCCAGGATAATGCCGACATACGCCTGAGCGGTATTGGTCTGCGCATCGGTCTGGTGTCGCAGGAGAGATATGACGCGGTCGAGAAAAAATACGCCGATGTCGCACTTGAGATAAAAAGGCTTGAGCAGACCCACATTGCGCCGAGCGCGGAGCTCAACGCCTATCTTGAATCAAAGGGCACCGCGCCCGTTGTCAGCGGTGCGTCCCTTGCCGATCTTATACGCCGTCCGCAGCTGAGCTATGAGGGGCTCGCGCCGTTCGATGCCGACCGTCCGCAGCTTCCGTATCCGGTATGCTATCAGGCGGAGATAAGTCTGAAATACGAGGGATATATAAAGCGTCAGCTCAAGCAGGTTGAGGACTTTGCCGGCATGGAAAACAAGCTTCTGCCGGATGATATAAACTATGACGATGTAACCGGTCTGCGCCTTGAGGCGCGCGAAAAGCTCAAGAAAATAAGACCACGCTCATTCGGTCAGGCGAGCCGTATCTCCGGCGTTTCGCCGGCGGACATCTCCGTTCTCATGGTCTGGATGGAGGGCAGAAGATGAAAAAGGTCGTGCTCGGATTTTCCGGCGGAGTTGACTCTGCCGTCTGCGCTAAGCTTCTTAAGGACGCCGGCTTCGATGTCCACGGTCTGTATATGGACAACACCGATGAAAAAGCCCTTTCCGATGCCGTGGGCACGGCAGAGTTTATCGGGATACCGCTTGAGGTGCGCGATGTTCACAGGGAGCTTGACAGCCTGGTCTGCTCACGCTTTGCCGAGAGCTATCTCAAAGGCGAAACGCCGAACCCCTGCATAATATGCAATCCGACGCTCAAATTTAAAACTCTGCTCGGCTTTGCCGACGAGATAGGCGCGGATAATATTGCGACCGGTCACTATGCCCGTGCGGAAAGCGGCGTCTTATACAAGGGCATGCCGTCCAACGATCAGAGCTACATGCTCTGCCGCATACGAAAAGAGCAGCTTGACCGTCTGATACTGCCGCTCGGCAAATATGAAAAAACTCAGGTGAGAAAGCTTGCCGAGGGCTTTAACCTTCCTGTTGCTCACAAGCCCGACAGCATGGAGATATGCTTTATTCCGGATAAGGATTATATCTCGTGGCTTGCCGGCAGAGCCGAGCTGCCCCCTGCCGGAGATTTCGTCTTCCACGGTGAGGTTGTCGGCCGTCACGATGGCATATATCGCTATACCGTCGGTCAGCGCCGCCCCGGACTTTACGACGGGCGCAAGCTGTATATCTCAGCCATAAATGCCGAGAAAAACGAAATTGAGCTTGCCCTCTGGGAGGAGCTTTCCAAAACGCAGGTCATTGCGAAAAATTTCAACTGGCTGTGCGATGAGCCGAACGGGCCGGTGCGCGCAACGGTGCGCGTGCGGCACACGAAATGGGAAAACCCGCCGTGCACGGCTTATATCGAAGGCGACACGGTTAAAATAATCTGCGACGAGCCGGTGCGTGCCCCTGCACGCGGACAATCTGCCGTTTTATACGCCGGCGATCGCGTCCTCGGCGGCGGATTTATTATGTGACAGTGTTACAGCAAAACGAGCGAAAATCTTATTTAAATATGTCATTTTATCAATTGACTGCTTTGCTTATTTGTGAGAAAATAAGCAATAATATTAAGATAAAGGAGAAGTAATATGGCGATTTATTTTAACGAACCCTCAAGAACCTTCAGCGAATATCTTCTCATCCCCGGCTACACGAGCGAGGACTGCATTCCCGACAAGGTCTCGCTCAGGACTCCGCTTGTAAAGTTCAAAAAAGGCGAAGAGCCGGCGCTGAGCCTCAATGTGCCTTTTGCATCGGCTATCATGCAGTCGGTCTCGAATGACACGATGGCTATCGCTCTGGCAAAAGAGGGCGGAATATCGTTCATATACGGTTCTCAGTCGATAGAGGACGAGGCGGCGATGGTCGCCCGCGTAAAAAGCTATAAGGCCGGCTTCGTTCCCAGCGCATCGAATATCACGCCGGACGCAACGCTCGCAGATGTGCTTGAGCTTAAAGAGCGCAACGGCTACTCCACCATGGCAGTCACAGCCGACGGCTCGGCAAACGGCAAGCTGCTCGGCATCGTATCCAGCCGCGACTACCGCGTATCGCGCATGGAGCTGTCCACACGCGTTTCCGAATTTATGACTCCGCTTGAAAAGCTCGTCACCGCTCCGGAAGGCACATCGCTCAAGGAAGCAAACGATATAATCTGGGATCACAAGCTCAACTCCCTGCCCATAGTCGACGCCGACGGCAGACTGCTTTATTTCGTCTTCCGCAAGGACTATGCCGAGCACAAAAACAACCCTAATGAAATTCTCGATGAGCACAAGCGTTATATAGTCGGCGCAGGTATAAACAGCCGCGATTATGCCGAGCGTGTTCCGGCGCTCATCAATGCAGGCGTCGATGTCCTGTGCATTGACTCCTCCGAGGGCTACTCCTGCTGGCAGAAGAAAACCATCGACTACATCCGTGAAAATTACGGCGACACCGTCAAGGTCGGCGCAGGAAATGTTGTCGACAGAGACGGCTTCCTGTTCCTTGCCGAGGCCGGCGCGGACTTTGTCAAGGTCGGCATCGGCGGCGGTTCAATATGCATAACCCGTGAGACAAAGGGCATCGGCCGCGGTCAGGCAACGGCACTTATCGAGGTCGCCGCCGCACGCGATGAATATTATGAAAAAACCGGCGTATATGTCCCGATCTGCTCCGACGGCGGACTGGTTCACGACTATCACATGACGCTTGCACTTGCAATGGGCGCTGACTTCCTCATGATGGGCAGATACTTTGCCCGCTTTGACGAGAGCCCCACCGCGAAGCTCATAGTAAACGGCAGCTATGTCAAGGAATACTGGGGCGAAGGCTCAAACCGTGCGCGCAACTGGCAGCGTTATGACCTCGGCGGTCAGAGCAAGCTGAGCTTCGAGGAAGGCGTTGATTCCTATGTCACCTACGCAGGTCCCCTGCACGACAACCTCGAAAAGAGCGTTTATAAAATAAAATCCACCATGTGCAACTGCGGCGTAACCAATCTTTCAGACCTCAAGCGCGATGCAAAGCTCACGCTGGTCTCGTCCGTCAGCATCGTCGAAGGCGGCAGCCACGATGTAATTCTCAAGAACAAATAATTCTCTATATCAGAACAATAAATCCCGTCTGAAAAGGCGGGATTTATTGCTCAGTCTGCCAAAGAACCTATGCTGCTGAACAAAGACTATAGAGTAGCAGGGGGAGTGTGAGGGGGACAAGGTCCCGCCTCAAATCAGATTATAGCCATCAAAAATGTCTGAGCAATCAGACTTTTTGACGAGCGTAGCGAGATTTTTCGTGAAGCACAAGCTTCACAAAAAATGTGGCGTTAGTGAAGCGGTCAAAAAAGTCAAAGACTTTTTTGACACGCTGAACAATAAATCCCGTCTGAAAAGACGGGATTTATTGTTCGGGGTTAGGGGGAATAGATATTGCATAAGCAGATTCACAGGGAATCCGCTTATGTTTTTATTTAGCTTTATTCCATTACGCAGAGGTCTTCCGCAACAGCAAAATCAGCGTCCGTGCAGGCACGGATATCATCAACTGTGTAACCATCCGCAATTTCCTTCAGGAGAAGTCCGTCGGGAGTAACCTGGAAATATGCGCGCTCTGTCACTATATCGGTGACGCACTTTGCGCCAGTAAGAGGCAATGTGCATTTCTTAAGAATCTTCGAAGCACCGGATTTCTCGCAGTGGTCGGTGGTAACGACAATTCTCTTTACACCTGCGCACAGGTCCATTGCGCCGCCCATGCCGGGAATAACCTTGCCGGGAATTATCCAGTTTGCGATATTACCCTCACAGTCGACCTGTAATGTGCCCAGAACTGTGGCGTCTACATGGCCGCCGCGGATAAGACCGAAGGACATATCGTGAGGAACGACACTGCCGCCCTTTATAATTGTGGTCGGCTGGCCGCCGGCATCGATGCAGTCAGGATCGGCATCGTCCCATTTTGGGCTCGGTCCGCAGCCGACTATTCCGATCTCGGCCTCAAGCCAGAGATCAACGCCCTCCGGCAGGTAATTGACGCACATAGTCGGAACGCCTATGCCGAGGTTAACTAAGTCACCGTCTTTAAAGAACTTGGCGGTGCGTGATGCTATAAGAGCACGTCCTGTCAGTGCCATATTACTTACCTCCTTCTGCAGCTTTTGCTTCCGCTTTGGCTTTGGCTCTCTGCCACATCGGGCAGAAGGGTTTCTTTTCACCCTTGCGGACATAAATCATGTCGACAACAGGTGCCGGAACGTCAATCTCATCGGGATCGAGCTCTCCGACTTCGACAAGTTCCTCTACCTCGCATATTACGGTATCTGCCGCAAATGCCATCGTGTTGCTGATTGCTCCGCTGGTTTTATTAAAGTGAATATTGCCTGCCGAATCGCCCTTGGTTGCTTTGATGAGAGCTACATCGCCGCGAATCGGGAGCTCAAGCAGATAGTCCTTGCCGTTGATGTTCAATATCTGTTTGCCTTCGGCAACCTGCGTACCGACGCCTGTCGGCGTGAGGCATCCACCGAGGCCGTAGCCTCCGCAGCGAATGCGCTCTGTAAATGTGCCCTGCGGAATGAACTCAATTTCCAGTTCGCCTGCAACATACTGATCCTTGGCAACGGGATTGAGTCCTATATGGGTGGTCAGAAGCTTCTTGACCTGGTGAGCAGAAATCATTCTGCCTAAGCCCTGATCCGGCATACCGCCGGAGACGCCGACAGCGGTGATGTCTTTTACGCCCTTTTCGATTATGCCTGTGATAATCTCTTCGGCGGAGATTTCGCCGTGCCAGTCACCAAACAGAATAGTCTGTCCGTCCTTGATGGCTGCTACAGCCTGTTCGAGTTCTACTACTTTGTTTTTCAATTGACTTCCACCTTTCGTTTTTATTTTTTATACTTTGCCTTCGGCATTATCCTTCAGCCACGGAGTTCCGAGCGGGAACACGGTTCTGCCAAAGCTGGAATTGAGCTGTATGGCGCTTGCCACATAAATACCCAGCGAGCCCGCTATGGCAAGGCAGATGGCAACGATAGGCTTGACAACCGGCGCTGCCGCACCGAGAAGGTACATATCGTTAAGAACAACTCCGATAAGTGCAATATCCGTAAAAACAACCGCTGCGGCAAAAGGCTTATTTGCCGTTTTAAGATAACCGGGGGTCCAGAGGATCAGTGCAAGAGTGCAGGCCAGCCAGCCAAAGCCTTCAACCACCGTGTTGTATGTTGTGTTCCACACAAACAGGCAGAGGTATTTTGACATGCTGCTGACTGCTCCCGTGAGCATAAAGAATCCCTGGAAAAACAGGAATACATTGCCGCCGAGCTGTACACCGTGATCAACCTCCTTGCTTGCAACGACTATCTGAACGACAAATCCGCCCAGAAGCCAGCATCCGAGAAGGAACAGGCCTTCGCCCGGAACAAGTCCCAAAAACACTGCCGTAAACGTATAGCAGGCGACTGCAAATGCCACAAGGCCGGCAGGTGTCGGTGATGCTGCATGATGTTCCATTGTAAATCTCCTTAGTATATGTTACGGTAGGCGTATTTTACTTGCCTTCAAATACGGCCTTGCGCTTCTCTATAAAGGCCTTGCAGCCCTCCTGGAAGTCCATAGATGCGGCGCATTCACGCTGAGTGGGAATCTCGGTCTCGTCGAGCCACTTTTTGTAATCGGCAAAGCAGGTATCATAAATCTGCTTTTTGATGTTCTTGTAGGACAGCAGCGGACCTGCAGCCAGCTTGTGAGCAAACTTCATGGTTTCCGCATCAAGCTCTTCCTTCGTGGTGACCTTATAGGCAAGGCCCCATGCCTTTGCTTCCTCGGCACCTACGGGACGTCCGGTTGCCGCAAGCTCCATTGCACGGCTCACGCCGATGCTCTTAGCAAGCAGATATGTTGCGCCCGTATCGGGAACAAGGCCGAGATTGACAAATGCAAGAATAAACTTTGCATTATCCGCGCAGATCATGAAATCGCCGCCGAGAGCCAGGCTGACACCGGCACCTGCCGCTGCACCGCTGACAGAAGTAATTACCATCTTGCTCATCTTCTTAAGTCCGTCTGCCACGACACCGACCTTTGCGATAAGGCCGTCCATATTTACTTCGCCGCCTGCCTGGATGAGCTTATAGAAGTAGCCGATATCTCCGCCTGCCGAGAAGGCCTTCTCCAGGCCTTTCAGAACCACGACCTTGACTGCCGGATCTTTTTCGGCAGCATCGACAACATACATCAGCTCATCTGCCATCTGCTCATCGATGGCGTTGAGGTTCTTGGGATAGTTCATGGTGATGATGGCTATGCCGTCCTCAACAGTGTAAATAAGTTTTTGCAGTTCCATTGATAATCCTCCTAAATATAAATTTTTGTATTTTACCGAGACAATACTGCCTCGAACGATGACTTACTGACCCTTTCTCGCCTTTATCTCGGCGATCAGAGCGGGTATAAGCTTGGAATAGTCGGCTACCGCGCCGTAATTGGAAACGTCCCAGATGGATGCCTCCGCAAAATTATTGATACTCATAATACATTTTGACTTCTGCATTCCGGCCAGATACTGCACCGAGCCCGAAACCGCCACATTGAGTATGAAATCCGGCTTTACAGTCGTTCCCGACTGACCGATCTGTTTTTCGTGGGGAAGCCAGCCGTTGTCCACAAGTGGACGCGAGGACGCCAGTTCACCGCCTAACAGTTCGGCAAGCTCCCTGAGCTGTTCAAGATCCTCCTGCTTTTTGATTCCGCGGCCGCCGGCTACTATAACACTGCTTTCGGCTATGGGGCGTCCCTCGAAAACACGCTTCTCGCTGCCGATTACGGTATAGCAGTCATCAGCTTCGACATCGACCTTTTCGCTGATAAATATTCCTTCCGCATTCTCTGTCGGCTTGAGCGGCTCAAACACCTTCGGATGCACCGTTACCATTTGCGGACGTTTTTCCTTGATGCAGATATGGGACAGAATATTTCCTCCGAAATTAGGCGTTGTCTGAACGAACACGCCGTCCTCATCGATGTCCAGATCAATTGCATCGGCAGTCAGTCCGGTGAGAAGCTCGCACATGACGCGTGGAGCAAGGTCTCTGCCCAACGGGCTTGCCGGAAACAGAAAGATCGAAGGCTTGTATTTATTGCAGAGATCGGTGAGTACCCTCGCATAGGGTCTTGCACTGTATGTTTTAAGGTTTGCATTTTCGGCAGCGATGACTTTTTCGGCTCCGTAGGAAAACAGAGTCTGCGCAAGAGACGCGATATCGTCACCGGGAACTACCGCCGTGATTTCATCTTCATTTCCGAGCTTGGCTTTAAGATCATGAGACTTTGCAAGCAGCTCAAATGTTGTGCCGGAGAGAACGCCGTTTTCCTGCTCGGCATATACCCAAATGCCGGAATAGTCTTCCTTTTTCATATCAAGTCCTCCCGTCATACTCAGATTATTTTTTCGGCTTCAAGCGCGTCTGCTATGGCTTTGGCCATGGCTTCAACATCTCCGCTGAAATATTTTGTTTCAGCCATTCGCTTCGGAGGCTCGAATATCTTCTTGTTTGACGACGGGGAGCCGGCAACGCCGATTAGGTCTTCCTGACAGCCGAGATCCTTGGCATTCCACACGACACGCGGTTTTTTCAGAGCCTTCATAATATTCAGCGGCGTCGGATATCTGGGTGAGTTTATCTCACTGCAAACAGTAATGAGAGCCGGAAGCTTAACTTTAACCGTTTCATATCTGTCCGGGAGCATTCTGCGGCATATGGCACAGCCGTCCTCAATCGAGACGCGGTCTACGAGAGTTACTTGGGGAATGTCAAGGAAAGCGGCGATAATAGGTCCTGTCTGCGCGGTCTCGGCGTCGGTGGCGTGTCTGCCGCAGATGATAAGATCATAGTCGCCGATCTTTGCCGCGGCCTTTGCGAGAGGATAGCCGGTGGCAAGAGTATCTGCGCCGCCAAGCGCCCGATCACTTAGAAGAACCGACTCATCACAGCCCATTGCCAGTGCTTTCTTGAGCACATCATCAGCCTGAGGAGGCCCCATGCTGATTGCCACAACACTGCCGCCGTATTTTTCCTTGAGCTGAAGCGCAGTCTCAACGCCGTTTGCGTCAAAGGGGTTTATAACGCTCTGAACTCCGTCTCTCATGAGATTTCCCGTGCGAGGATCAAGCTTCACATCATCCGTATCGGGTACTTGTTTTACATAAACTAAAATTTTCATATCGTTCTCTCCGAACACACTGATGTCAATTTACTTCTTTGAAAGAACCGTGCCGCTGACAATCATGCGCAGGATTTCAGTGCTGCCTTCCATGACAGACCATACTCTGATATCGCGCAGGAGGCGTTCAATATCATACTCCTTGCTCATGCCGTTTCCGCCGAAAACAGCCTGCGCCTGTATGCAGATCTGCGTACCTTTTTCCGTAGCAAAGAGCTTGGCCGCCGCCGCGTCCAATGTGCAGCGTACGCCGGCATCCTTCATGGCAGCCGCGTCATATGCCAGCAGCTCCATGGCCTTTATCTCGGCGTACATATCGGCGAAACGGAAAGCCAGGCCCTGGAAGGCTTTGATGGGCTTGCCGAATGCTTTTCTCTCATTGGCGTAATCTCTTGCAAGGTTCATTGCGTGCTCGCATATGCCCGCGCACACCGCAGCCGCACTTATACGTCCGATATCCAGCGTCTGCATTGCCATCTTGAAACCCTTTCCGCGAACGCCCAGAAGAGCATCCTTCGGAAGCTTAATGTTGTCAAAGGCCAGCTCACAGGTTGCAGAGCCGCGAACGCCTATCTTTTCCTCGAACTTGCCGATGGCCAGTCCCTCTGCTTCTTTGGGCATGATAAATGCGGAGATGCCGTTGGTTCCCTGATCGGGATCGGTCATTGCAAGAATGATGTAATAGTCGGCAACACCGGAGTTTGTTATCCACGCCTTGCTGCCGTTGAGCACCCAGCCGTCCTCTGTTTCAACAGCCAGGGATTTGATACCGGCCGCATCGGAGCCTGCACTTGCTTCCGTCAGTCCGAATGCGAATATCTTGCCGGAAACGGCCAGAGGCATATATTTCTGACGCTGCTCCTCTGTTCCGTTTTCAAGAATGAGGTTGGAGGCCAGCCAGTGGCCGCCCATGAATGTTGCGATGCTCGCGCTGCCCTTGGCAAACTCCTGGGCAATAATCGTGGTGTCAACAATACCGCCGCCACCGCCGCCATACTGTTCCGGAATATTGGCTCCCATAAAGCCGGCTTCGGTGATTTTCTTGCACAGGTCCCAGTCGAATCCGTTCTCGTCCATCCACTTGTCTCTGGGGGCGATTTCTTTTTGCGTAAATTCCCTGGCTACGTCCTGAAGCATTTTTTGCTCTTCGGTGAATTTAATCAGCATTTTTCTCCTCCTTGGTTCAGCTATAACAGCATTTTGGCAATCTGTATCATTTTATTGCAACGCTGTTATATTTTTCTGTTGTGGTCAATGTTCATTCATCGTTCGAGATAGCATGTGCGAACACGCTCTGTCTCAATTTGTAGCTTTATTGTACTACTCTCGCTGTAGCATGTCAACGATGTAACAAACTTTTTCGAAAAGTTTGTATACTTTATCAATTTGAAGTAATGTGTTATATTCATAACAATAACACAGACTGCTGTTTTTTAGCCAAATCATTGACACAACGGCTCACTTCTGTTATATTTACCATAAAATATCTTTGATATGTCCATATCGGAAGCCTGATTTTATACATAAATTTGGAGTGCGTTTATACAATGGCCGGGAAAAAAGAGGATAAGATTATTAAATACATAACCGCGTTGCCTGCCGGCACGCGCATATCAGTCAGGAATGTTGCCAAAGAAAACTGTGTCAGTGAGGGAACCGCATATAAGGCGATAAAATACGCCGAATCTCTTAACCTTGTGGAAACAAAGCTCAGATCCGGCACTGTCAGATTAGGTGACGGCAATGCGGCAGAGGTGAAAAACATCGTCCTGACCCAGATAGTCCGAAAGCTCGGTCTTACCGTTCTGTGCGGAGAAAAGATTTGCGGTACGGCTCACATAGGCAGCGTGATTATCGGCGACGGCAGCGTAGAGCAGTTCAAAGAATCACTTTCCGAAGCCGAAGGCGATGCCCTGTGCATTATCGGAGACAGGCCTGAGCTTTTCTTTCACGCAGTATCAAAAGGAATCAATATGATAATCACGGGCGGAATTCACCCCGGCGAGGCTCTTCTTGATGCTGCCGCGGAAAAGAACATTTGCGTTCTGCTTTCGCGCCAGGACAGCGGAACGGTTTTCAGTCTCCTGCACGCAGAAACAGAATGTGAGGCCGATTTCAAATCCCCCGATACTGCCGAAAAGTGGATGCAGGTTCCGTCGTATCTGTATTACAATGACATGGTCGCCGACTGGTACAAATCATACGGCAGCACATTCAATATGCATTCAAAGCATGCTGTCGTTGACGATTCGCTGCATATATGCGGCGTGGTTGATGCGGCGCAGGTTATGGCCGCATCTCCGTCAACCAAGATATCCAATATCTATGCAAAGGGTGAATCGGTCTGCTCTGCGGATATCTCAACGCCGATGATTGACATAGCAAATCTGATTCTGTCAAAAGCCACATCAACCGTATATATAACAGACAAGGGCTCCCTGTGCGGAACGGTAACCGCGACCGATGTAATAAGATACTTTCTGATGAGCAACAGCTCCGGCGCAGATTCATCCCTGCCCGACATCGAAAAAATAAACTCCGGTCCGGCAGGCGATATTTATTCCGCTCAGATTGAAAAAGATTGCCCGAATTCCATAGGCGTGCTCATGGATATTGTCAATTCTTCAGTCAAGGATTTCAGCGCAAATCATCCGTCCGATGCAGGTGTTACCGCAAGCGGAACGTTTTTCGCAACACCCATACCTCAGGGCGAGGTTCAGGTCTCCTGTCGGCAGCGGCAGACAACACCGGGTGGCGCGATTATAGAGATTGAGATGTATAACGAATCGAAAAACTGTGCAAACTGCATGCTCGTGCTCAACGAGGACAGCTCGGAGCGTTAGATGCATTAAACGCAAAGAATATGCAAAGTAAAGTAAAGTGTGATAGAGGGTATTGGAGATGTATTATCTAAACGATGAGCAGATAAAACTGCGAAAAGAGATACGCGAATTTGTTGATAACGAGATAAGCCCGTATGCGGCGAGCCTAGACGCTGCGGGAACCTACCCACGCGATCTGGTGCAGAGGATATCAGAGCTCGGATACTGCTCGTTTCCGTTTCCGAAGGCGCACGGCGGTGCCGGCCTGGGAGTGACGGAATCGCTTATATTTCTTGAGGAGATATCACGGGGCATGGCATCACTGGGATTTATATTCTGCGCCCATATACTGCCGTGCTGCTATAATCTTGAGTCTATCGTAAACGCGGATCAGCGCGAGCAATGGCTTATTCCCGCGATAAAGGGCGAGAAAATCCTTACCTTTGCCATAACAGAGGAAAAAGGCGGTTCTGACGCCTTCGGCATTGAAACCATGGCCGAGCGCTGTTCCGAGGGGTGGCGGCTCAACGGCTCAAAATGCTGGATAACCAATGCCGGCATTGCCGACGGATATATCATCACAGCCAAGACCAGTGCGAGCTCCCGCAGCCGCAATATAAGCATGTTTTTTGTCGATGCCAAAACCGAAGGCCTCAAAATAGACGAAAGAGAATCCATGGTCGGTCTGAATAACTCTCCCATGGGAACGGTGAGATTCGTCGATTGTCTTCTGCCTGCCGATGCGCTCATCGGCGATGAGGGAAACAGCTACGGGCCTGTTAAGATGGCACTCAACTTAGGGCGTCTCGGTCTGGCTGCGGTGTCTATAGGCATGGCCCAATCTGCCTTTGAGCATGCTGTTAAGTTTGCAAGCAGCAGAGGCGACTACGGAAGAGCGATATTTTCGTATCAGGGCGTAAATTTCCCCATAGCGGAAATGTATTCGAATATCACCATCGCCAGAAATATGCTCTATCATATTGCGGCAATGGTAGAAGCCGGCGACAAGATAACCTTGGAAACGGCGGCGCTCAAGCTGTTCTCATCGGAAATGTGCCAGAAAATATGCAAGGATGCTGTGCTCATTCACGGCGGTGCCGGATTCAGAAGCAGTTGCGACATTGAGCGCATGCTGCGTGATTCACAGCTTCTTTCGGTGGCAGAGGGTACCTCGCAGATATGCAAGGTGATAATCTCGAACGGAATCAGCAGCGTCGGTCCGGATAATCTCGACCAGCTGATATGATATCTGCTCAGAGTCAAAAAAAATTCGCATCACGGAGCAATCCATGATGCGAATTTTCAGCTTTCACTATATAATTTATTGCTTTTCCATATTCTGAAGCCTTGTGTTCATTTCGCACAGAGCTTTTCTTATTGCCGAAAGCTCTTCGGCGACAGGGTCGGAGATGCTGACCTGATCGACCTCGGATGCGTAGTCTACCTTCACGCCCTTGCGTCGGACAACACGCGCCGGAATACCGACTGCTGTGCTGTCGGGCGGAATTTCGCTGAGCACGACCGAGTTTGCCGCGATTCGGCTGTTATCGCCGACTTTGAACGGGCCGAGCACCTTCGCACCGGTGCCGATGAGGACGTTATTTCCGATTGTCGGGTGGCGCTTGCCGCTGTCCTTGCCGGTGCCGCCGAGGGTGACGCCGTGGTAGATAAGGCAGTCATCGCCTATCTCTGCGGTTTCGCCTATAACTATGCCCATTCCGTGGTCTATGACAAGGCGGCGGCCTATTTTTGCGCCGGGGTGAATTTCAATTCCGGTCCTGTGACGGCTTATCTGGGAAATAAGGCGCGCAAGGAACATATAATTATGCTCGTAGCACCAGTGTGCGCGGCGATGGTATCGCACGGCCTTCACGCCGGGATAGAGGAACAGAACCTCAAAGGGATTTTTTGCCGCCGGATCGCGCAGGAGATATGCGTTTACGGTTTCGAGAAGTTCGTCAAATGCAGTCATCAAACGCTCTCCTTAAACATCGGGCTCGACAGATATCTTTCACCCGTATCGGGCATGAATGCGACTATGCACTTTCCAGCGTTCTCCGGGCGCTTTGCAAGCTCTATTGCGGCATGCAGAGCGGCGCCGGATGTAATTCCGGCAAGTATACCCTCGCTTGCTGCAAGTGCGCGTCCTGCGGCATAGGCCTCCTCATCGGAAACCGTGATAATTTCATCGTAAATGCTTCTGTCAAGCGCCTTGGGAATGAAGTTTGCGCCGATACCCTGAAGTCCGTGCGGACCTGCATATCCCTTTGAGAGCAGCGGCGATGTTTCCGGTTCGACGGCTACTATTTTCACGCTGCTTTTGCGGCTCTTGAGATACTGTCCGACGCCGCTTATCGTGCCGCCCGTCCCGACGCCGGCAACGAAAATATCAACCTTGCCGTCGGTATCATTCCATATCTCCGGTCCTGTGCTGACTCTGTGCGCCGCCGGATTTGCCGGATTTTCAAACTGGCCGAGTATTACTGCGCCGGGAATGGACTTTTTGAGCTCCTCGGCTTTTTCAACTGCACCTGCCATACCCTTTTTGCCCTCGGTGAGCACAAGTTCGGCCCCGAACGCGGTCATAAGCAGTCTGCGTTCAATGCTCATGCTGTCGGGCATTACGATGATGACGTGATATCCGCGCGATGCGCCTATCGCCGCAAGACCTACGCCGGTGTTGCCGCTTGTCGGCTCGATTATAGTACCGCCGGCCGCGAGAACGCCCTTTGCCTCGGCATCGTCAAGCATTGCCTTTGCGACTCTGTCCTTGGCAGAGCCTGCCGGATTGAACATCTCAAGCTTTGCAAGTATTCTGGCGCAAAGTCTGTTCTCGTCCTCGATGTTTCTCAGTTCCATAAGCGGAGTGTGACCCGTCAGTTCGGACACCGACTTGTAAATTTTCATAGTCTTTACCTCTCATCTGTTCTTAAAAATAAAAACAAGCGGCGATGCATGACAGCATCGCCGCTTGCTAATATGGCTGTAAAACCGTATCAGGGCACGCGACGACGCCGGCATCGACAAGCGCAGATGCCGCAACAACAGGTGTTCATGACTACAGCGTTTGTGAAGCTCATGATCGCCGCTCCTTTCAATTCCTATAATTCAAATGGGTTTTGCATGACTTATAATACTACTTGCCGCTTTATTTGTCAACAGTCTTTGAAAAAACTCTGTCAATGGTGTGTAAATATCTTAACACAGTCTTAATGCAACGTATGGTATAATTAATACAACAGGTGATTAATGTGAAAAATAAACAGTTAAAAGGCGAATTATGGCGGGTTGCACGCAACTGGTTTATCCTTGCGCTGACGTTTTCGGCGACCTGGCTGCTGTGCTCATCGCTCAGCCATGTCGGAACTACGGACACCTTTGTTCCGATGATATTTATAGTTGCCGTCCTCGTAGTCTCGCTTACAACAGACGGGTATTTCTACGGAATACTCGCTTCGGTAGGCAGTGTCATCGGCGTAAACTATGCCTTTACATATCCGTACATGAAGTTCAATTTCTCCATATACGGATATCCCGTGACATTTGTGACCATGCTGGCGGTTTCCGTTGTTGTATCGGCGCTGACAACCCGTACCCGTGCGCAGGAAAAGCTCAGGCACGATGCGGCACAATCAAAGCTCCGCGCAAACCTTCTGCGCGCGATATCTCACGATCTTCGCACTCCGCTTACGGCTATAATGGGCTCGATTGACACGGTCATAAACGAAGACGAGCATCTTACACATGAGGAAAGAATAAGTCTTCTGAGCAACGCCAAGCAGGACTCGGAGTGGCTGATTCGAATGGTTGAAAATCTGCTGTCAATAACTCGCATAAACACTTCGGAGCAGACGTATATTGAAAAAAGTCCGGAGCTTGTCGAGGAAATTCTCGGCGAGTGCATCGCAAGCTTCAAGAAGCGCTATCCGCAGGTAAATCTCAAGGTTACCATTCCCGACGACCCGCTCATGGTCAATGTTGACCCTATGCTTATACAGCAGGTCATAACCAATCTGCTTGACAATGCCGCAAAGCACGCCGAGGGAATGACAGAGCTTGACCTTGACGTTGCGCTGAAAGATGAATGGGTTCATATAATCGTTGCGGATAACGGCAAGGGGCTTGACCCTGCCATAATACCCGTGCTCTTCCGCGGTCAGATTGACCCCGACGACGGCAAGACATACGACAGCGACAGATTTCGCGGCATAGGCCTGGCGGCCTGCGACGCAATAGTAAATGCACACGGCGGAACAATAAGCGCATATAACCGTCCGGAGGGCGGTGCTGTATTTGATTTCACATTACCTGCACTGGAGGAAGAAAAATGAATATACGCGATAAAATTCTCATCGTTGAGGATGAGCGCAGCATAAGCAATTTTCTGCGTACCATACTGACATCCAATGATTATGACGTAATCGTTGCAAGTTCTGGTGCCGAGGCATATTCCATGATTACCTCGCACTGTCCCGATCTGATTGTGCTTGATCTCGGACTTCCGGATATAGACGGACTTCAGATAATAAAGTCCGTGCGTGAGTGGACGCTGCTCCCCATAGTCGTCGTCTCCGCCCGCGCGCACGAAAAAGACAAGGTTGCGGCTTTGGATCTCGGCGCGGACGACTATATAACAAAACCCTTCGGAGCCGGAGAGCTTCTTGCGCGAATACGCACGGCAATCCGCCACACCAGAACGGGACTTGCAAACGAAACAATTGCCACAACCGGCAAATTCAAGTCCGGAGATCTGGAGATTGACTATGACAAGCATCAGGTGCTTGTCGGCGGACAGAATGTCGGTCTTACGCAGAATGAATACAAAATCGTCGCTCTGCTCGGCAAATGTGCCGGAAAGGTTCTGACATATGATTATATTATCAAAGAGCTGTGGGGACCCGGAACGCGCGGAAACAATCAGTCCCTGCGTGTTCACATGGCAAACATCCGCCGCAAGATTGAAAAGAGCCCCGCGGAGCCCAAATATATTTTCACGGAAATAGGCGTGGGCTACAGGATGGTTGAGGGCGACTGAATTATTTACCCGCAGTTTACTAAATTAAATCAAAACTACGGTATAATATATTTATATACCGTAGTTTTTTATTTGAGAGAGAGGCGATGGAATGAAAAATTTCTTCAAAGAGCATCTGTTCCCCGTGATAATGATAATCATAGGTGCCGCCTGCGCGGCGTTTTCAATTGAATGCTTTCTTATTCCCAACACCATACTTGACGGCGGAGTAACCGGCGTGAGCATGATGATAAACTATCTGACAGATATAAGTCTGAGTATACTCGTCATCATTATAAATATTCCGTTTTTCATTGTCGGCTATAAGGCATTGGGAAAGAGATTCCTGCTGCGCGCGGTGATAGCAATGGCGGCATTCTCTGGTTTCCTGGAGGTCTTCAAGCTCGTTCCGTCCGTGACAAGCTCGGAGCTTCTTGCGGTAGTGTTCGGCGGCGTACTTCTCGGCATAGGCGTCGGCACGGTTCTCCGTCACGGCGGCTGCCTTGACGGAACCGAAATCGCGGCGATGCTGCTTTCAAAGAATGTAAGCGCATCTACAGGTCAGATTATTTTCATGATTAATATTTTTATCTATATAACTGCCGGCATCCTCTTCGGCTGGGACAGAGCGATGCTGTCGCTGCTGACATATTTTATTACATTTAAGCTCATTGACATCGTCGAGGAAGGCATGGAGCAGGCAAAGGCCGCACTTGTCATTACCGACCATGCCGCCGAGCTTGCCGACACCATATACCAGAAGCTCGGACGCACCTGCACATTTATCCCGGCAGAGGGTCTTGTTTCCGGCAGCAGGAAGACCGTTTTGTACTGCGTAATCACTCGTGTTGAGGTCAACCAGCTTAAGCGAATAATCGCCGAGGCCGATGTCAGCGCATTCGTGACCATATCCGAGGTTTCCGAAATTGTCGGAAATCATATTAAAAACACAGGTGCTATTGACGAAAAGGCCGTAAAACAGTAAAATAAGTTCATATTTGCTGTTTCGGAGGCCGCATAATGGATAAGCGCACAAGTAAGGAAAACTACTATCTTAACATTGCCGATGCAGTTCTTCAGCGTTCTACCTGCCTGAGAAGAATGTACGGCGCAATAATTGTCCGCAACGACGAAATTATTTCAACAGGCTATAATGGCGCACCGCGCGGCAGAGTAAACTGCACCGACGCCGGACGATGTGCAAGGGTTGAGATGAGGATTCCCTCCGGCGAGAGATATGAGCTGTGCCGCAGTGTGCATGCCGAAGCAAATGCGATTATCTCGGCTTCCAGACGCGATATGCTCGGTGCAACGCTTTACCTGGTCGGACGCGATGCGCAGACGCATGAGCTGCTCACAAGCGCAACGAGCTGTTCCATGTGCCGCAGGCAGATTATAAATGCCGGCATTGAAAAAGTTATTATCCGAACAGGCGATGACGCATTCTCCGTTGTCGATGTCGACGACTGGATCAAAAATGACGACTCCGCATTCTGGATAAACGCAGAATGATTGGATAAATACTAAATTTTAATATGCAAATCGGAAGACGCGATATTCTGCGTCTTCCGATTTTACTTTTACTCATTTAATGCCTCCAAACGCGGAAACCGGGCGCCTCGCACAAGGCACCCGGTTTTCGAGAGATTGTTTGCGTTACCGAGCTGGAGAGACCCGATAACAAGAGAGAAAGAATGGATGAAATATGTCTAAAAGGTGTTAACCTTTTTTCAAGCTTTGTTATTTTATAAGCAAAGTATAATACGCCTTTCCTTATTACGCAAGCGAATATTTGTCATGCTTTATATGAATTTTCGGAATATTAGATTAAAAAATTTTATTTTTCATTAACGCAGATTATATGTTATGATATAATTGAATAGAGTTTTATAATATCATGCGTTTTTTGAATTGAGGTGCAGACTATGGCTATTCACAAATATCAGGCTTTCGTCAAGGTTGCGGAAATGGGAAGCATAACAAAGGCCGCCGAGGAGATGGGATACACCCAGTCGGCTGTCAGCCGCATGGTTGCCGATCTTGAGGATGAATGGAACCTCAATCTCCTGCGCAGAAGCCGCGGCGGACTCACTCTTTCCTCCGACGGTCTGATGATGCTCCCGTATATAAAAGACCTGTGCAATCATTACGAGGCGATGCAGGAGCAGGCAAACTCCCTCAAGGGTCTTGAAACAGGTTTTATCAGAATCGGATCATGCTCGAGCTTCTCTACCCAGTGCCTGCCCTCTATCCTCAAGAATTTCGAACAGCGGTATCCGCACATCGCATTCCAGCTGCAGAACATGGAATACAGCGAAACCGAGGGAGCACTGTGCGACGGTGAGATAGACTGCGGCTTTATAAGTGCGCCTTATTCGCCCGAACTTGATGTCACAGTGCTCATGCGTGACAGAATGCTCGCCGTGCTTCCGCCCGACCACCCGCTGGCCGATGCTCCGTGCTATCCGCTGCAGCGTCTGAGCGAGGAGCGCATAATTAAGCTGACCGATGAGGCAAACAACGAGGTTTCAAAGGTTTTCAACCAACTCAACGCAATGCTCGATTCACCTGTCTCGGCCTACTGCGATGTAAACGATGACTATTCGATAATGGCGATGGTTGAAAGCGGACTTGGCGTTTCGGTGCTCTCGGAACTTGTTACGGGCCGCATGCCGTTTAATATCCGTCTCAAGGAGCTTGATCCTCCGCAGTACCGCGATGTTGCCATTGCCGTCAAGAAGGGCCGCCGCCCCTCACCCGCAACGGAAAAATTCATTCAGGTCGTTCTTGAGTATTTCAATCTGCTGTAAACTATATATTTAATCCGATGCAAGCTGAAAAATCTCCGTGCCGTAAAGCGACACGGAGATTTTTGATTCAATTTACATTTTTGCTTTGGGTCGGGAACGGTATCAGTACATTCCCATGTCGCCGCCTGCAGGTGCTGCGGCCGCTGCGGGAGGAGTGGGAATATCGGTTACGAGGCTCTCGGTTGTCAGAACCATAGAGGCCACGCTTGATGCGTTCTCCAGTGCGCTGCGGCAGACCTTGGTCGGGTCGATAATGCCGAGCTGAATCATGTTGCCGTATACTTCGGCCGCTGCATCGAAACCGTAGGACGCTTCATCGCTGCCGTAGACCTTATCGAGGATAACCGCGCCTTCGAGGCCTGCGTTTGCGGCAATCTGCATGATAGGTGCTCTAAGAGCCTTTGCAATGATGGATGCGCCGGTCTTCTCGTCGCCCTCGAGGGTTCCGACAAGTGCATCTGCTGCCTTTGCCGCCGCGATGTATGCCGTGCCGCCACCTGCGACTATGCCTTCTTCAACTGCAGCGCGGGTTGCATTGAGAGCATCCTCGATGCGCAGCTTCTTTTCCTTCATTTCGGTTTCGGTTGCAGCGCCGACCTTGATAACCGCAACACCGCCGGAAAGCTTTGCAAGACGCTCCTGCAGCTTCTCCTTGTCATACTCGGAGGTTGTGGTTTCGATCTGTGCGCTTATCTGAGCGATACGTGCCTTGATATCTGCAGCCTCGCCTGCACCGTCGACGATAACGGTGTTCTCCTTGGTGACCTTGATCTGGCGTGCCTGGCCGAGCATGTTGATCTGTGCATCCTTAAGCTCCATGCCGAGATCGGAGGAGATTACCTGGCCGCCGGTAAGAGTTGCGATATCCTGGAGCATTTCCTTACGTCTGTCGCCGAAGCCGGGAGCCTTGACGCAAACGCAGGTGAATGTGCCGCGCAGCTTATTGAGGATAATGGTCGCAAGAGCTTCTCCCTCGACATCCTCTGCGATGATAAGAAGCTTTCTGCCGGCCTTGACAATCTGCTCAAGCAGAGGCAGTATCTCCTGAATATTGGTGACCTTCTTGTCGGTTATGAGAATGAGAGCATCTTCGAGGA
>CAVAPG010000019.1:0-22456 GCA_963590435.1 bacterium | reverse complement strand
GCAAAGCTGACCGATATGCGCTTATTGAGGGCATATGCGATGGTACGATAGATATGATAATAACCGACCATGCTCCGCATTCTGCCGAGGAAAAAAGCGGTGGCCTTGAGAAAAGCGCCATGGGTGTTGTCGGCATAGAAACATCTTTTCCTCTTATGTACAGCTACTTTGTTAAACGTGGAATTATATCTTTTGAAAAATTGCTTGAGCTTATGCACTACAATCCGTGCCGCCGCTTCGGAATAAACAGCGGCGATGATTTTACGCTGTTTGACCTGAATGCGGAATATGTCATAGACCCTAAAGATTTCTTGTCAAAAGGAAAAAGCACACCATTCGAGGGATGGCGTGTAAATGGCCGCTGCCTAATGACAGTTTCAAATAACAGCATAGCTTATATTGCACCTGAATTTGGAGAACTTGCGGAATGAAACAGGGAACGTTTGAAATAGAAGAGAATGTGCTGATTGCAGAAAATACGCTGTGTATGCGTCTTCGCGGCGATGCTGCGGCGGTGACATGTCCGGGGCAGTTTGTGAACATACAGGTAGAAGGTATGTTTTTGCGTCGCCCGCTCTCAGTATGCCATGCGAAGCCCGATGAACTGTCTGTTATTTATAGAATAGCAGGAGCGGGAACAGCCGGGCTTGCAGAGATGCTTCCGGGAGACAAGCTTAATATTCTCACAGGGCTCGGCAATGGCTTTGATCTATCACTGTCCGGAGAACGACCTTTGCTTATAGGCGGCGGAACAGGTGCTTCTCCGTTATATCAGCTTGCAGAGGAACTGATTAATCAGGGGAAAAGTGTCAGCGTAATCCTCGGTTTTACAAAGGCCTCCGAGGTGTTCTACGAGAACGAATTTAAAATACTCGGCGCAGAAACCGAGATTACAACTGAGGACGGTTCATATGGCACTTACGGCTACGTGACTGACGCTATGCAAAATAAAAATTATACATATTTTTATGCCTGCGGTCCGGAGGCAATGCTTAAAGCGGTATGCGGCAAAGCAACAACATCAGGGCAGATGAGCTTCAGTGCCCGCATGGGCTGCGGCTTCGGAGCATGTATGGGCTGCACATGCAAAACCATTGCCGGGAACAAGCGCATATGCCGCGACGGTCCTGTTATGAAAAGGGAGGAGATATTGTGGGAAGACTGAGTGTTGATCTTTGCGGAATTGAACTCGATAATCCGATAATCCCCGCTTCGGGGACATTCGGATACGGATATGAATTCGCAGAACTCTACGACATAAATTGCCTCGGAACATTTTCCTTTAAGGGCACAACGCTTAATGCGAGGCTCGGAAACCCACAGCCTCGCATTGCAGAGGCGCCGAGCGGTATGATTAACGCAGTCGGGCTGCAAAATCCCGGTGTTGACAGCGTTATAAATGAAGAACTTCCCAAACTGAGGCAGTGTTTTCATAAGCCTGTTATTGCAAACGTAAGCGGCTTTTCGATTGAAGAATACGCGGAGGTCTGTGAGCGACTGGATAAGGTTGACACCGTAGGCTGGCTTGAGGTAAATATCAGCTGCCCTAATGTGCATGGCGGTGGAATGAGCTTCGGCACGGACCCCAAAGCAGCAGCAGAGGTTACAAGAGCCGTTAAGCAATGTACACGTAAGCCTGTAATTATGAAACTTTCCCCTAATGTCACAGACATTGTTTCAATTGCAAAGGCCTGCGAGGATGCAGGTGCCGATGCAGTAAGTCTTATAAATACGCTGATGTCTATGCGCATAGACTTGGGCACACGCAAGCCTCTGCTTGCAAATATAACGGGCGGACTCTCCGGCAGCGCAGTATTTCCCGTTGCATTGCGTATGGTGTATCAAACAGCAAGGACACTTTCAATTCCTGTTATCGGCTTGGGTGGAGTGTCAAATGCGGAAAATGTAATTGAAATGATGATGGCCGGTGCCGCAGCAGTCGAAATAGGCGCGGCTAACCTTCGTGAGCCATATGCGTGTAAAACAATTATAGAAACTCTTCCGTCAGTTATGGACAGATACGGAATCAAAAACATTAAAGATATTATAGGAGAAGCACTATGAACTCAGATGTAATTGTAGCCTGTGACTTTGCAAGCGCCGAGGCAACCTACGCATTTCTTGACAAATTCAGCGAAAGTAAGCCTTTTGTCAAAATAGGCATGGAGCTGTACTACTCTGCCGGACCTGAGATAGTCCGTGAAATCAAGCGTCGCGGTCATAAAATATTTCTCGATTTGAAGCTGCATGACATCCCTAACACAGTCAAAAAAGCAATGGCTGTTCTCTCCAAGCTCGATGTTGACATAGTAAACCTGCATGCGGCCGGTGGCACCGATATGATGCGCGCCGCTATAGAGGGGCTTACGAAAGCAGACGGCAGTCGACCGAAGCTCATAGCCGTAACGATGCTCACATCCATAGATCAGCAGCGCATGAATGACGAACTTCTTATAGATGGAGAGCTTAATGATATAGTTATGCGCTATGCCATGAATGCGAAGAATGCGGGGCTTGACGGAGTCGTTTGCTCTCCGCTCGAGGCCGGAAAGATTCACGAACTCTGCGGCGGTGATTTTCTGACAGTCACGCCCGGAATCCGTTTCGCCGAGGGCTCACAAGGCGATCAGCAGAGGGTTACCACACCTGCAAAAGCTAAAATTATAGGATCCGATTTTATTGTAGTCGGCCGCCCGATAACCGCAGCCGATGACCCGGTTGCGGCATATGAAAAATGCCTTAAAGATTTTGCCGAATAAAGTACGAGGAGAATTATTATGGAAAAATTAATCGCAAAGGATCTGCTGTCTATAGGCGCCGTTTTTTTCAGACCCGACGAACCGTTTACATGGGCAAGCGGAATCAAAAGCCCCGTCTATTGCGATAACCGCCTGACACTGACTGCACCTGCAGTGCGCAACGATGTGGAAAACGGCCTTGCCGAGGTAATAAAAGCAAATTATCCAGACGTCGAGGTTCTCATGGGTACATCGACAGCAGGAATCGCTCATGCCGCTATTACTGCACATATTCTCAGTTTGCCGATGGGATATGTCAGAAGTGGCGCAAAAGATCACGGCCGTCAAAACCAAATAGAGGGCAAGCTTGAAAAAGGGCAGAAGGTAGTAGTTGTTGAAGACCTTATATCCACAGGCGGCAGCGTAATTGAGGTTGTAAATGTCCTTCGGGAAGCCGGTGCGAATGTTCTCGGCGTAGTAAGTATTTTCACATACGGCATGAAAAAAGGACTTGAGCGGCTTGCCCAGTCCGAAGTGAAAAATATTTCCTTGACAAATTTCGATGTAATTGCAAAGGTCGCATCCGAAGAGGGATATATAAAACCTGAGGATGTGGAAAGGCTCATTGCCTTCAGAAATAATCCGTCGGATGAGAGCTGGATAAAGGGATAAAAATTCTCAAAAAGCACAAGAGGGAAAACGCAGAAAGGGGCATGATAATGAGAAACCTTATAGATATAATGGAACTGTCTGTTGACGAAATTGATGAGCTCATCGGCAAAGCACTTGATATAATTGCAGACCCCGATAAATATGCTGAAAGCTGCAAACGTAAAAAACTTGCAACACTGTTTTTTGAGCCGTCAACCCGCACACGACTGAGCTTTGAAGCGGCAATGTACGAGCTCGGAGGAAATGTCATCGGTTTTGCCGGCGCAGATTCCAGCTCGGCGGCAAAAGGTGAAAGCGTTGCAGACACCGCACGAGCCGTCGGCTGTTATGCCGATATTATAGCAATGCGTCATCCGAAGGAAGGTGCTCCGATTGTTGCCGCAAGAACCGCCGGCGTACCGGTAATCAACGCAGGTGACGGAGGTCATAATCACCCCACGCAGACACTTGCTGACCTGCTGACTATTTATCGGGAAAAGGGACGTCTCGGCAATATGACGGTCGGCCTGTGCGGCGACTTGAAATTCGGCCGCACCGTTCACTCTCTGATTTCAGCAATGTCGAGATACGAGGGCGTGCGCTTCGTGCTCATCTCTCCGGAAGAACTGCGAGTGCCCAGATATCTCATAACAGATGTACTCGAAGACAGAATTCCGTTTGAAGAAGTAAGTGACCTTGAGGCAGCCATTCCCAATCTCGATGTTCTTTATATGACAAGAGTGCAAAAAGAACGCTTTTTCAACGAGGCTGATTATCTGCGCCTGAAAGACAGCTATATTCTCACACCTGAAAAACTCGTGAAGGCAAAGAGCAGCCTCTCCATACTTCATCCGCTGCCGCGTGTAAATGAGATATCCGTTGCGGTAGACAATGACCCGCGCGCCTGCTACTTCAAACAGGTCCTCAATGGTAAATATATGCGCATGGCGCTCATACTTAAGCTCTTGGAGGTGCAGATATGATAATCGGACAGATTAAAGACGGTATAGTACTCGACCACATCACTGCCGGAAAAAGCAGCGAGATTTATACTCTCCTCGGCCTGGATAAGCTCAAATGCACGGTTGCGACAATTCAGAATGCGGAGAGCGAAAAAATGGGGCAGAAGGATATTATCAAAATCGGTCAGACAATGGATATAGACCTTGATATTCTCGGTTACATTGACCCCGGTATAACAGTGAATATAATCCGTGACGGTAAGCTGATAAAGAGAGAGCATCTCTCGCTCCCGGATAAAATCACAGGGCTGCTCAAATGCAAAAATCCACGTTGCATAACATCGTGTGAGCAGGAGCTTGAGCAAGAGTTTCGCCTTGTAAATCGTGAAAAAAAGATATATCGATGCATTTATTGCGAGAGTGAAGCACCTAAATATCTGACATGAGGAGAGAAAAATGAAGAGAACAGATATAAAAAAGATACTTATCATCGGATCAGGTCCTATTGTAATAGGGCAGGCGGCAGAGTTTGACTATGCAGGCACACAGGCATGCCTCGCCCTGAAAGAAGAGGGATACGAGGTTATTCTTGTAAATTCAAACCCGGCAACTATTATGACTGACACATCAATTGCGGATAAGGTTTATATGGAGCCGCTGACGCTGGAATATGTTGCAAAGATTATCCGCTATGAACGTCCGGATGCAATAGTTCCCGGAATCGGCGGACAAACCGGTCTGAACCTTGCAATGCAGCTCGAAAAGAAGGGCGTACTGCGTGAATGCAATGTAAAGCTTTTGGGCACGAGCAGCGAGAGCATAGAGCGTGCAGAGGATAGGGAACTGTTCAAGGAAATGTGCCAATCCATAGGCGAGCCTGTCATTCCCTCGGAGATTACATACAGCATTGAGGAAGCCAAGTTGGCTGCAAGTAAAATAGGCTATCCGGTCGTTCTGCGTCCTGCCTTTACACTCGGCGGTACAGGCGGCGGTTTTGCTAACAATGAGGCAGAGCTTGAAGAGCTCGGACCAAATGCATTTGCGCTTTCTCCTGTGCATCAGGTTCTTATTGAAAAGAGCGTAAAAGGCTATAAGGAAATTGAGTTTGAAGTTATGCGCGACAGTGCCGACCACGCAATAACCATATGCGGCATGGAAAATGTCGATCCGGTCGGCGTGCACACCGGTGACTCGATAGTTGTCGCTCCCATACTTTCTCTGTCTGATTCCGATCTGAAAATGCTCAATGACAGCGCGATTAAGATTATACGCGAGCTTAAAATAGCCGGTGGCTGCAATGTTCAGTTTGCACTTGATCCCGAATCAAGCAAGTATTACCTCATCGAGGTCAACCCTCGAGTATCTCGGTCCTCGGCACTCGCCTCTAAGGCCAGCGGATATCCGATTGCAAGAGTTACTGCAAAAATAGCAGTCGGTATGCTGCTCGAAGAGATACCTGTTGCGGGCGGCACTGCCGCAATAGAGCCGAGTCTTGATTACATTGTTGCAAAGTTCCCTCGTTTCCCGTTTGATAAGTTCAGCACAGTTCCAAATGTGCTCGGTACGCAGATGAAGGCAACAGGAGAGGTTATGGGTATCGGCGCTACGCTCGAAGAGTGCTTCCTCAAATCCGTGCGCTCTCTCGAAATCGGCGTGTGCCATTTCCACCTGAAAAAATTCGACACAATTGACAGCAACACAATATTGCGCTATCTCGAGGTTTTCCACGACGATAATATATTCGGCATAGCCGAACTACTCCGCCGCGGTGAAAGCGTGGACACTCTTCACCGTGTAACAAAGATAACGGAATGCTTCTTGCAGTCACTCAAGACGATTGTTGACATGGAGTCTGTAATCAGAGAAAACGCAATGAGTATACCCGTATTGCGTGACGCTAAGCGCATCGGTTTCTCGGATAAATATATCGCAATGCTGTGGAATATTTCCGAGACTGAAGTTTATATGCTGCGTAAAGAAAATGGCATAACGCCAATCTTCCGCATGGTCGATACACTCCACACCGGCAAATACATTGCTTACCTCTATTCTTCATATACCGGCAAAAATGATTCCCGTCTTTCCGATAAAAAGAAGGTCGTCGTCCTCGGTGCCGGTCCTATACGTATAGGACAGGGCGTTGAATTCGACTATTCAACGGTTCACGCCGTGCAGACGATACGCAGAGCCGGATATGAAGCCATAATAGTAAACAACAATCCCGAAACCGTTTCCACAGACTACACCACATCGGACAAGCTTTATTTTGAGCCGCTCACTACCGAAGATGTCATGGCTATTATTGATTTCGAGCAGCCGGACGGAGTTATTGCCACTCTCGGCGGTCAAACTGCAATTAATCTTGCACAGCCACTCGCAGACCGAGGCGTAAAGATAATCGGCACCGACTGCGAGGCTATAGAGCGTGCCGAAAACCGCAAGAGCTTTGAAAAGGTGCTTGAGGATCTTAATATCCCACAGCCGCGCGGCTATGCTGTTACAAATATTGAAGACGGTATAAAAGTTGCAAATGATGTCGGATATCCCGTGCTTGTACGCCCGAGCTTCGTCCTTGGCGGACGCGCAATGGAACTTGTCGCAAATGATGACATGCTGCGCCACTATCTGAAAACAGCTGTTGAAGTTGATGCGGATAAACCCGTCTTGGTTGATCATTATATTCAGGGCAAAGAGGTCGAAGTCGATGCAATCTGCGACGGCTGCGATGTGTTCGTACCGGGCATAATGGAGCTTGTCGAGCGAACAGGCGTGCATTCAGGTGACTCTATCAGCGTATACCCATCATATTCTATTTCGGATAAGGTGAAGGGCGTTATTCTCCAGTATACAAAGAAAATCGGACTTGCAATCGGAATAATCGGACTTTTCAACATTCAGTTTATAGTTGACAGCCATGATGATGTCTACATCATAGAAGTCAATCCACGCTCTTCGCGCACTGTCCCATTCCTTTCCAAGGCAACCGGCTTCTCGCTTGCGGATATTGCAACAGAGGTAATTTTGGGCAAAAGTTTAAAGGAACAGGGTATCTTCGGAATATATCCGGATGAAAAGAAATGCCATTATGTAAAAGTTCCTGTGTTCTCATCCAACAAGATAAAGGGACTCGATGTATACCTTTCACCGGAAATGAAATCTACCGGCGAAGCAATAGGATACGATCATTCGCTCTCACGCGCAATGTTTAAAGCGCTGACAGCTTCGGGAATGAAGCTGCAAAATTACGGGACAGTTGTGGTAACGCTTGCCGATGAGGATAAAGAAGAGGCACTCCCGATTGTCCGCAGCTTCTACAACATGGGATTTAACATTGCCGCCACGGCAGGTACGGCCAATTTCCTGAAGAAAAACGGTATACGCACACACGCACTCGGAAAAATATCCGAGGGATGCACCGAAATTCTTGATTTTATCCGCTCCGGTTTCGTAAGCTATGTCATAAATACCCGCTCCGTAAGCTCCGGTATTCACAGCGCGGACGGCGCCGAGATACGCCGCTGTGCTACGGAAAACGGTGTCACAATCTTCACATCCCTTGACACCGTCCGCATTGTGACGGAAGTGCTGGAAGAGATGACTATATCTGTATCTACGATTGACTCTTGCCACTGAAAAAACGGTATAAACAGTTTCTGTAAATGTTGGGCGCAGTCAGCCCGTCACAGTATTTATTATAGAGCAAAAAACTAGAGCCACGCGTCACACCGCGTGGCTCATTTGACTGTATTTCAAGTTTTGAAAAATCAGGATTACTGTTGCTTTGAGCAGTCATATTTCAATTCGTTTCTTTCCAAGGCTGAACCTTGATTTTTCATCATTAATTTTGCTGCCCAAACATAGGCATTTAGACTGTCTTCCGCTTGCTTGACATACCATCCGAGGTTTGGCATTTGCCTCATCTGATCGAGTATCTCGTCAGATTCCCGGGTGTCGTTTCCGATGAGAATATAAATCAGATCATATATCTCATCGACCAATTGTTCGCCCTCCCGAATCTTCTTTTTTCGTTCATCCATAATACCACCCCGCATTCAAATTTTTGATTAAAGGATACGTTTGAAGCTTTCCACAAGTGCTGTCACCTGGTATCTGAGCAGCCATGCGGCATTGTTCCACTTTGGGACTGCTTTTATTACATCCAACAGAGGCATGAGATACCGTTCGGTATCAGAGACGTACTTAATCATCTTTTGCCTTGTAAATCCGTCCGCCATGCTGGAGAGATTGTTGCATCGGTCAATGCATTTGACGAGAGAAGCCAGTTCGTTCTTGCCGATGTTTTCATAATACAGCGGCTTGATTTTGTCTTTTTCGCCATCATAGGTGTTATAGGAAACAAGCTGAACAGCCTCAAGCACCTGAGGATTAACATCCAGCTCATCGGCTTTTGCATCAGTATCTTCAAGCACATCGTGGAGGAGCAGTGCTGCCAGCACATCGTCTTCCTCGATGCCCATAGCCAGTGCATGGCAGGCAAGTGTCAAAGGGTGTACGCGATAAGGCGCCTTTTCCACCATACCTTTACGAAATTGCCCTTCGTGCTTTGAGCGCATAAGAGGAAGCGCTTTCAGAGTTTGCGTAAAGCCCAGACTCTGAGCCTTAACCTTAATAAATGTGTACATGTGCTCAGGGTTGGAATATGGCGTGTTCAGCGTCCAGGAGGGGCGATTGTCGTCCATCAGTAACGATGCGGATGTGTTAAGCACTTTTGCCAGTTCGGGGATCGTTTTTGACTCGGGCATATTCTCGTCCCGTTCCCATGCACTTACCGCCTGAAATGTGACGCCTAGTTTTTCAGCCAATTGTTCCTGGGTCAGTCCAATGTTTTTACGCGCATTTGCAACATTCTTTCCAAAACTCATAATCATACCTCCTAAATTCAACTATATAGTAACATTATTTTATTCATGCTACCAGCGTCCGTACATTGAAAATAACAGTATAAACTCAAGCACAGCTTGAGTTTATAGATGCATTGCTTTGCAATCGGAGATAATCCTGCCGAGTGCAGCTTTTATCAGATCAAGCCGATTACTGAGTGAATGGCCGCTATTATCGCAGTAGCATCGTTTATTAAACTCAAGCATGACTCCGACAAAATCACAGCTGATTTGTCGATATAGGACATTTTCGGGAACATATAAACCTTCATATGGAGTATTTTCTGCAATACTGAAGCCAATTTCTGAAAATCGCTTGCGAACTATTTCAGTCAACATAGGCGGAGTAAAGTTTGCATCCGTTCCAATGCACAGATCCGGCGTGCTTTTCATTACCGCATGCGGCTGTATAAGCTCATCTGCATAGCTGTGCATATCGAAAAACAGCACACTTGAGTGTCCATTGCACATATCGCAAAGTTTCCGATGGTGTGCATCGTAATATTTGCGCGTTGCAAGCATTAGCGATTCGTCTATATGCTTGATCGTTTTCTGATTATAGACCTTTTCATAGCAGAAGCCCATGCCATAGCGCTCCATTATTTCCTGCGGTCCTATGAAACGCTCAACATCGCAGAGAAGGCGACTTACTTCAAAGCACTCTGATTGAACGGCGTATTTGTCCGGTATCATGTATCTTGCGTCGATGTCACGCATTTGATTGTGATAGTACATGAATTCGTCGCGTGAAATGCAAACGGAAGTCATAAGCTCCTCAGGGAAGGAACTCCCGTCATGAGGCACATGGAAAAAGACGTACCTCGACTTATCGTTGTTCGCATTGTGACCGGTAAAATTGTTTTTCATGTTTTTCGCTCCTTTTCCTGCCGTAAAAAAGAGCGAAAAAAAACAGTCCCATCGTTCCGACAGGGCTGCACAGAATATCCTATCGGTCAAGCTTTGGCACCTTACCAATCTGGGTAGGTTGCCGTGCGGTCAACGAGCTTGTCTCTCGCGCACTCTTCATAGGCATTTTCTATATAAAGTTTTTGATTACGATATTTACTATACCACAGATAAAATAATAATCAAGTGTGAACTTACAGTTCACCTCAAAGGCACGGACTTCTTAAGGGCTGACAGAAACTGCGTGAGCACCGGGTTTGAGTTCGAACTTTGCCACGCGGCAATTATTTCTTCCTGCTCGCCGTCACCTATAAGAGGAATAAACACAAGATTGTCCGCATCATAAAGCTTGTCTGTAAAATAGTCCGGAAGTATAGATATGCCCTCCTCGGCGGCAACCATCATTAAAATACACTCAGCATCACATGAACGAAAGAGAATATCCGGCTTATAACCGGCCTTTTTATACAGCTGCATGAAAAAAGCGTCACCGTAGGAATCATTGGATGCGTCAGGCGACATGTACAGTATCGTTTCTCCGCGAAGCTCTGCTCGACTTAGGCGACGACGCGCAGCGAGGGGATGACCGGAATACAGTGCAACAACTAGCTGCGCGCTTTCAACATTAAGATATTCAATGCCTTCCTGCGCTTTAAGATTGGTGCTGTCCCAGGTGAAAATAATATCGTACTCATGCTGATTCAGTCCTGCGGCAAGGACATCGGTAGAGCAACGGTAAAAGCTTATAAGCGCATTTTGATTTTCTGAATGGAAGCTGCGCATGAGTATCGAAAGATCACTTCGCTCATATCCGCGCACAAATCCGACGCGGAGTGTTCCCGTCAAGCCGGTAGATGCATCGTGCACACGCTCGGCCGCACGACTCATGCTTTCAAGAATATTTTTGGCTTCGCCTAAAAATATTTTACCGGCAGGGGTAAGAGAAATAGGTCTTGTAGAGCGGTCAAACAATGCACAGCCAAGAGTATCCTCGAGAATTTGCATCTGCTGTGTGACCGCTGTCTGTGAAATATAAAATTGCTCAGCGGCTTTTGTGAAGCTTTGACTTTCGGCAGCTGCAACGAAATATTTAAGTTGATTTCTGTTCATAATACACCATAAAATAAGTTTTTCTTATTTTAACATGCAAAAACTGCCCTTGTAAAGCGCAAATACAGGGAATAAAATAAGCAAGAGTTTTTTATAGAGAGGTTTCAATATGAAAAGAGAATCATTTGGCTCCAGACTCGGATTTCTGCTTGTCAGCGCAGGCTGCGCTATAGGAATCGGAAATGTCTGGCGTTTCCCCTACATAACCGGCCAGAACGGCGGCGGTTATTTCGTCTTGTTTTATCTGATATGCCTTGTTGTCATGGGTATACCTGTTTTGACCATGGAGCTCGCAGTCGGCAGAGCCAGCAGGCAGAGCGCCGTTCTCGGCTATAAAGCACTTGAAAAACCGGGCAGCAAATGGCATATCCATGGATGGTTCTGCCTCATAGGCTGCTACCTGCTTATGATGTACTACACAACCGTAACAGGTTGGATGACAAGCTATTTCGCTAAGTTTGCAAGCGGAGTTTTCCATTCTGGGATGTCTGCCGAGGCAACATCATCTGTTTTCAGCAATATGCTGTCATCACCAAAGGAAATGGCATTGTGGACTGAACTTGTTGTGGTGGTTGGATTTGTCGTTTGCAGCTTTGGCCTGAAAAAAGGACTTGAGCGAATCTCAAAAGTGATGATGCTCGCGCTCCTGGCCTTGATTGTCGTTCTCGCTGTGCATAGTCTTACTCTTGACGGAGCCTCGGAAGGCTTAAAGTTCTATCTCCTGCCATCGCTTGACACAATAAAGAAAAACGGACTGGGGAATCTTGTAACAGACGCTATGAACCAGGCTTTCTTCACACTGAGCCTCGGCATTGCCGCTATGGAAATATTCGGCAGTTACATGGATGATAAACACACGCTCACAGGAGAAGCGGCACGTATCTGCGCACTTGATACATTTGTTGCCCTTATGGCTGGCCTCATAATCTTTCCGGCATGCTTCTCATTCGGCGTATCGCCCGATCAGGGACCATCGCTCATATTTGTGACTCTGCCTCAGGTTTTTGTAAACATGACAGGCGGGCGATTCTGGGGCGCACTTTTCTTCCTGTTTATGATCTTTGCAAGCCTTTCAACGGTTCTTGCAGTATTTGAGAACATTATTGCCATATGTATGGATACTTTTGGCATCAGCAGAAAAAAAGCGGTACTTATAAACTTCGTTTTGCTTGCGGCTTTGAGTCTTCCTTGCGTGTTCGGATATAACATTTGGAGTGATCTGCATATTATCGGCGGCCGCGATGTGCTTGACAGCGAGGACTTCCTTGTTTCGAATCTGCTTCTTCCTATCGGTTCGCTGATCTACCTTTTGTTCTGTGTCAGCAAGTGGGGCTGGGGATTTGACAAATACATTGCAGAGGTCAACAAGGGCGAGGGAATTCGCCTATCTCCCAAACTCAAACCATATTTTCAGTGGGTGCTCCCGATACTCATTGTTATAATTCTCGTACAAGGCCTTATTTAGCGCGCGGAATCATTCGTTGTTCCAATGCTTGACATGATTACTATAGAATTGACAGCAGTGATTTTGACCGTATAGACAGCCTGATTATCCAGTATTCATAATATCTGCAGTAATTACCCGGCGGAGAAAATCCGCCGGGATTTCATTTACATCCGCGCATGAGTGTGCTATTATGGCTAATATAAAAGTTGCAGGAGATTAAAATGCTGGACAAACTAAAACAGCTTGACAACAGATATTCTGAATTATCTCAGCGTATGGAAAACGGAGAGATATATGCCGATCCTTCGGCATATACTAAATGTGCGCGTGAGATGAAAGAGCTTGAACCGATTGTTATTACATACAGGGAATATGTCAAATGCGAAAAAGCAAAGAAAGATGCTGAGGAGCTTATGACGGATCCTGAGTTCAAAGAGCTTGCGCAGGAGGAATTTACATCCGCAAAAACACATATTGAGGAGCTTAAGGATAAGTTGAAAATTCTCCTTCTGCCGAAGGATCCCAATGATGAAAGAAATGTGATTATGGAAATTCGCTCAGGCGTTGGCGGCGAAGAAAGCTCACTTTTTGCGCATGATCTTTTCAGAATGTATTCCATGTATGCCGAAAGCAAAGGGTGGAAGATTGACATTGTCAACATAAATGAAACCGAGCTTGGCGGAATAAAGGAAATGAGCTTTGTCGTAGAAGGGCAGGGGGCTTATTCGCGACTGAAATTCGAGGCAGGAGGTCACCGCGTGCAGCGTGTGCCAGAAACGGAATCGGGAGGCAGAATACATACATCCGCGGCGACGGTTGCCGTACTTCCGGAAGCGGAAGAGGTCGAATTTGAAATTAATCCTGCTGATTTACAGATTGACACTTATCGTTCATCTGGAGCCGGCGGCCAGCACGTCAATAAAACAGAAAGTGCTATAAGAATAACGCACCTGCCGACGGGAGTTGTTGTCGAATGCCAGGATGAGCGAAGCCAGTATAAAAATAAGGACAGAGCCATGAAAATTCTGCGCTCGAAGCTTTTTGAAGCCGAGCAGCAGAAGCAGGCTGCCGCAATTGCGGCGGAGCGAAAAAGTCAGGTCGGTTCGGGCGACAGATCAGACAGAGTGCGTACATATAACTTTCCTCAAAACCGCGTGACGGATCACCGCCTTGTCGGTGATGTGCGGAATTTTAACATTCAAAGCGTTCTCAACGGCGATCTTGATCCGATAATTGATGCGCTTATAGCAGCCGATCAGGCTGAAAAGCTTAAAAGGCAGGCAGAGAGCTGATGGAAACCAAGGTAATAGGAAAAGAAAAGCTCAGCGAAGCGGCGAAGCTCATATCAAATGGTGAACTTGTAGCTGTTCCGACTGAAACCGTATATGGCCTTGCCTGCAACGGACTTGATGCAGTCGCGGTTGAAAAAGTGTATGAGGTGAAGGGAAGACCGGAGATAAAGCCGCTGTCACTCATGATTCACAAAGGTGCGTCAGTGTCAAAATATTGTGCCGATGTTCCGAAGCAGGCAAAAGTGCTTATGGATAGGTTCTGGCCGGGACCATTGACGATAGTTTTGAATTCAAAGGATATTGTCCCCGAAATTGTTCGAGCCTGCGGCAGGACCGTTGCATTAAGGTGCCCTGATCATCCTATGACGCAGGCAATGCTTAAGAAAGCAAAACTTCCGTTTGCCGCACCGTCGGCTAATCCGTCCGGCGAGAAAAGTCCTGTTACAGCACAGGATGTGCTTAATTATTTTGATGGGAGAATTTCGGCTGTTGTTGACGGCGGGCGGTGCGGGCTCGGCAAAGAGTCCACAATAATAGATATGTGCTCGAAGCCTTATAGAATCCTGCGACAGGGTGCATTGCCGGAAGCAGATATATCGTCGGCTCTTGCGGAAAAACTTAAAATAATCGGTATAACCGGCGGCACCGGCTGCGGAAAAACAACCGCACTGAGCGAACTTGAAAGTATGGGCGCGCTGATTATCGACTGTGACGCTGTATATCACGAGATGCTGCGGTCAAATACTCAGATGCTCTCAGATATAGAAAAATCGTTCCCCGGAACAGTCGTTGACGGAATTCTTGACCGAAAGGCGCTTGGAGCAACGGTATTTTCAAATGAAGCCGCGCTTGAAGACCTCAATTCCATAACTCATCATTACATCGGCATTGAAGTTGACAGGAAACTTGCGGAATGGGCAATGAATGGGGGAGAGCTTGCGGCAATTGATGCAGTTGCCCTTATTGAAAGCGGCTTGGGTAAAAAATGCTGTGCTGTTGTCGGTGTCGTTGCCGAAAAAGAAAGGCGCATTGAACGCATAATGAAACGTGACGGCATAAGCTATGAGTATGCCTTGATGCGTGTAAATGCGCAGTATCCCAATGAATATTTTGAAAAAAACTGCGATTATGTACTGCATAATGACGGCAGTGAAAATAAATTCAGAAAAGAATGCAAAATTTTATTTAAGGAAGTATTGAAAAATGGCTGAGATCAGAGACGAATTGTTCTACAAGCAAAAAAACGGTTATGACACAATGGATACGCAGCAGCGTGTTGATATGGAAGATTATTGCCGCGGCTATATGTCCTTCTTGAATGATGCACGCACCGAGCGTGAGGCTGTGAAGCTTACCATTGAAATGGCAGAGGATAACGGCTTTGTCGAATATGTTGACGGCATGGAGCTTAAAGCAGGCGATAAGGTATACCGCAACAATCGCGGTAAATCACTCATATTGGCTGTCATCGGAAAAAAGAGCCTGGAGCACGGCTGCGTAATAGCCGGTGCACATGTAGATTCACCACGCATTGATCTTAAACAAAATCCGTTGTATGAAAGCGATGAGCTTGCATATTTCAAAACCCACTACTACGGCGGAATAAAAAAATACCAGTGGGTAACAATCCCTCTCGAACTTCACGGTGTCGTTGTATTGAAAACGGGTGAGACAGTGGACATTACCATAGGCCGTGATCCTGCTGACCCGCAGTTTGTTATAACCGATCTTCTGCCGCATCTGGGCAAAGAACAGATGCGAAAGACTATGGAAGAAGGAATAACAGGCGAAGGACTTAATATTCTGATCGGCAGTATTCCTTACGCCGATGACGGCGACGACAGAGTCAAGCTTGCCGTTATGAGCATTCTTAATGATCGCTACGGTATAGTGGAGGAAGACTTCCTTTCTGCTGAGCTTACGGCAGTCCCTGCATTTGAAGTCCGTGAGATTGGACTTGACCGCTCCCTTATCGGCGGCTATGGTCATGATGACCGCGTCTGCGCTTATGCCGAGATTAAGGCAATTCTTGATGTAAAGGAAGCTCCGGAGAA
Organism: bacterium; assembly: GCA_963590435.1. Lineage (GTDB taxonomy): Bacteria > Bacillota > Clostridia > Oscillospirales > Oscillospiraceae > F23-B02. The sequence goes on along the minus strand of CAVAPG010000019.1, from coordinate 6,395 downwards.
AACTGCAATCTGCATACTCGCAGACAAAGAGGAAACGGGCTCCGACGGCGTCAGCGGCATGCAGAGCAGTGCATTCGAATGCTTCATGGAAGAACTTTGCGATACCCAAAATGTGCCTCTGCGTCGCTGCTTTGCAAACAGCTTCTGCCTGTCGGCAGATGTTACGGCTGCATTTGACCCGAACTATCCGGAGGTCAGTGAAAAGCGCAACGACGCAAAGCTGAATTACGGCATGGGTATCTGCAAATTTACCGGTGCACGCGGCAAGAGCGGAACGAGTGATGCTTCGGCAGAGGTCGTCGGTTATCTGCGCAAGCTCTTTGCTGACAACAATGTCATCTGGCAGATGAGCGAGCTTGGAAAAGTAGATCAGGGCGGCGGCGGAACGATAGCCAAGTATATGGCAAATCGAAATATTGACACGATTGACGCCGGCGTACCGGTTATGAGCATGCACTCACCGTTTGAAGTCGTAGCTAAGTTTGACTGCTATATGACATATCTCGGCGTGCTGGCCGCATATAAAGCATAAACGGTTATCATCTTTACGCCCCATATTCCGATAAATGGATATGGGGCGCTTTTGCCCTTTGGCCGAGCTTGCTTTTTGGTGTATTGTATGATAAAATACCAAAGTTAAGTATACATAATACCTGTATGGGAGATAAATATATGAGCATAATTGATGCAATAATCCTCGGTCTTGTTCAGGGCATTGCAGAGTTTTTGCCGATATCAAGTTCGGGTCATTTGGCCATCCTCCATAATCTTTTCAATATGTCCGACCTTGGCAGCAGTCACATGTTCTTTGATGTCCTGCTGCATTTCGGAACGCTGATTGCCATCTGCTTTATGTATTGGAATGACATAAAGGCTATGCTTGGTCAAACAGTTGATATGCTCGCAGGCAGAGTTACTGACGAAAACGGCCGTCGCAGACGATTCCCGGAAGCGAGAATGTTTATGCTGATAATCGTCGCAACACTGCCGCTTGTGCTGATTTTGCCGATCAATGATTATATTGAGTCGCTCTCAAATTCAACGATTTTTGTTGGTATCGCGCTGATACTCACAGGCTGTATGCTGCTTGTTTCGGACAAAATGGAAAAGGGAACAAAAACGGCCAAGAATATGCGTTTTTCCGATGCCCTTATCATAGGATTGTGTCAGTGTGTTGCAACGCTGCCCGGTCTGTCTCGTTCCGGAACTACAATAACTGCCGGTATCGCAACGGGTCAGGACAGAAGATACGCCGTTAAATTTTCACTTCTGATGAGCATCCCGGCTGTTTTGGGTGCAACGCTTTTGGAACTTATAAAGGCGATTAAAGCAGGCATTGATGCATCGCTTATACCGGCGTACCTCTTCGGAATGATTGCGGCCATGATATCCGGTGTTCTGTCTATAGGACTCCTTAAAATGATAGCTCGTAAAACACGCTTCGGTGGATTTTCCTATTATTGCTGGGTGGTCGGCGTGTTAACAGTAATTCTTTCTCTAATATTCTGATAAAAGGCAGGAAGCTCAATAATGGCTCAAACCGCAAAAAAGAAAAAATCAAATAGTTCAGGTAAAGGGCAGTCAACCTCAGCGAAGCGCCCTGCAAGTAATCAGAAAACAGCTGACGCAAGTAAGCGTATGATTGCCGCAGCTTGCTTTGCGTTTGCGGCTGTGCTTGTTGTTATAGGCATCTTTGCGCATGATGGAGTTGTGGTAGGCTGGCTGTGTGATCTCCTGAAGGGCCTGTTCGGTTACGGCTTCTGGATTTGCGCACCGGTATTTATTCTGGCGGCGTATATCTTAGCATTTTGCAGAGATGAGCCGTGCACATGGCGCATGACGGCGACGCTCTTGTTGCCGCTTCTGGGCGGTGCGCTCATCAGTCCTTTAATTAGTGCAGTAGTTGTAGAGAACATAGCAAAAGGCGGCGTTATAAAATTATTCTCGGAACTTTATGTTTCCGGCAAGGGAATGCATTGTGCAGGTGTTCTCGGAACGCTTGTAGCATTTGCTCTTGAAAAGGCCTTCAGCCTTTACGGAGCTGTAATACTGCTTTTGCTGTCGCTTATTTTCTTCACTCTTTCAGCATTGAATTTAACTCCGAAAAAGCTTGCCGCATTTTTCCGTGCTGATGATGCATCAAAGCCCGAAAAAAAGCAGATAAAAGCTTCCGCAATTGCTCAGCCCGAGAGAGAGACAGAACCGGAAGAGAATGTTGAACAAGTGAAAAAAGCGCGTCGCCGTGCAATAGATATTCCGCTTGACGATGAACCGGCATTTGCGAAAAAGTCCGCTGCCTCTGAAGAAAAAACGGTCAAGGATGAACCTGCACCGAAAAAAGAAAGCAGCCTGCTCAATAAAAAGAGTAGCAAGGAAAAAACTCATGCAGAGTCTGACGATGTTGAGCCGATGACTATCGAGGAAGTGGAAGCTATGACGGGGATATCTGTTGCTAAACCCGAAGCAGAATCCTCAGTAAAGGCCGGTTCGACAGCCGAAGTACCTAAAAAGGCAACCGCAGCTGAAGTTGCCGCCGAAACCGATGCAATACGCGATGCAATCGAATCGGCAACGAATGATGGCGAGTATGAAAAACCGCCGATATTTCTGCTTAAAAAAGGTCATGCTGTGGCCTCGAATTCAGACGAAGAACTGCGCACTAATCGCGAACGCCTTGAAAGTACAATAAAAAGCTTCGGTGTGTCGGCACGAATTGTTGATACGACTCGCGGCCCTACTGTAACACGTTATGATTTGGAGCTTGACCAGGGTGTAAAGCTCAGCCGACTGACAAATCTTGCGGGTGATATTGCGCTTGCACTTGGCGTCGTCAGTGTTCGTATCGCCCCAATACCGGACAAGATATCCACAGTCGGGATTGAAGTTCCGAATAAAATAATAAGCACAGTCTACCTCCGGGATATAATAGACTCTCCGCGATTTGCTTCTTCAAAATCAAAATTAAGCTTTGCCATTGGCAAGGACATTGCCGGCCAGGCGGTTGTCGGCAATATCTCCAAGCTTCCGCATCTGCTTATTGCCGGAACGACAGGCTCCGGTAAGTCGGTATGCATGAACTCGCTGATCATAAGTCTGCTGTATAAATCCGATCCGGATGAGGTCAAGCTCATAATGATTGACCCCAAAATGGTCGAACTCGGCGTATATAACGGCATTCCTCATCTGTATATACCTGTTGTTACCGATCCCAAAAAAGCCGCTGGTGCTCTTCAGTGGGCGGTTACGGAGATGCTTAAGCGCTACAGACTGTTTTCGGAGCTCGGCGTAAGAAGTCTTGAAGCTTATAACGAGCATCTTGCCGAAAACGGACAGCCGAAGATGCCGAGCATTGTCGTGGTTATAGATGAGCTGGCAGACCTTATGCTTGTTGCATCAAAGGATGTTGAAGAGAGCATTTGCCGTGTTGCTCAGATGGGACGTGCCGCCGGTATGCATCTTGTTATCGCGACTCAGCGTCCTTCCGCGGATGTCATTACGGGCCTGATGAAGGCAAATATTCCGAGCCGCATCGCTTTTGCCGTATCCTCGGCACTTGAAAGCCGCATAATTCTTGACAATGCAGGTGCGGAAAAGCTTATAGGTATGGGCGATATGCTCTATGCTCCGATAGGCTGCGGCAAACCGTTACGCGTTCAGGGTGCATTCGTAAGCGATGAGGAAAGAGATCAGATTGTCCAGTTTATAAAACGGCAGTCCACCGCGCAATACAGCGAGGATGTAATTGCCCAGATTGAAAAAGCCGCTGAAGATAAAGGCTCCGGCAGCAAAGGGCGCAGTGACGATGATGAGCCGTCCGGCAAGCCGGAGTACGATGAGCTTCTGCCTCAGGCAGTCGATGTTATTTTTGATACCAAGCAGGCATCGGTATCAATGCTCCAGCGCCGCCTGAAGCTCGGCTACTCACGTGCCGCCCGCATAGTTGACCAAATGGAGGAAATGGGGGTAATCGGTCCGTTTGAGGGCTCGAAGCCGCGCCAGATTCTCATAACGCGTGAGCAGTGGCTTGAGATGCAGACAACGCAGGGAACTGCCCCAACAGAGATTTTGCAGATTAAAACTGAATTTGCAGACGAAACAGACGATTTATAATTATACGGGAGCGGTTAACATAACATAACCGCTCCTTTTCAGGTGATAATATGGAAAATTATTTTTGCCCGCAGATGGATATGCAGGATATAAACAGTATAAGCATGCTCGGACTGGCGCATATCGGTGACGCAGTGTACGAGCTCCTGACGCGCACGATGCTGTGCTCCGACGGGAGCAAAAGGGCAACCGAGCTTCACAAGCGAACCGTTGCCATAGTAAATGCACCGGCGCAGGCTGCGGCGGCGGAACGCATGCTGCCGTCATTGAATGATTCCGAACTATATATCTATAAGCGCGGCCGAAATGCAAAAGTAAACTCCGTGCCGCAAAAGGCGGATATCGCGCAGTATCACGCCGCAACCGGGCTTGAAGCTCTGTTCGGATGGCTGTATCTTCAAGGCAAAACGCAGAGAATAAACGAACTGTATGCAATCTGCACGGAGGGGTATCATGGCGCTTGATGCGATACTCTTATCTGGCATAATAACCGAACTCAGACCCAAAATCGTCGGCGCACGGATTGATAAGGTCCAGCAGCCGGAGCGCGATAAGATAGTGTTTTCTCTTCGCGGCGGTGAGAACCTGCGGCTGCTTGTCGACGTCGGTGCCGGAAGCGGAAGAATACAGCAGACGAAGATGAGCTTTGAAAATCCTGCTGAGCCGCCTATGTTCTGCATGCTGCTTCGCAAATACCTCACAGGCGGCAGGATAGAGACAATCGAGCAGCCCGACTGGGAACGGCTTGTTTTGGTTAACATAACATCGAGAAACGAACTCGGTGACAATGTTGATCTGCGCCTTGCTGTAGAGCTTATGGGCAGAAGCTCCAACCTTATCCTCATCGGTTCCGACGGCAGAATAATCGATTGCCTTCGGCGCATGGATTACGGCGGCGATGCTGAGCGCAGACTCCTGCCCGGTATGATTTACCGTCTTCCGCCCAAACAGCGCAAGCCGCTTGTGTTTTCTCTCTCTCAAGCTGAGATAGAGCAGACCCTTTCAGCATCCGATACAGGGAAAAGTGCGGATAAGCGCATAATGGATTCATTTTCCGGACTCTCTCCGCTTGTTTGCCGCGAGATTGCCTGCCGAAGCGGCGATAATCCTGCGTTTCTGCCCGAGGCGATAGCAGCATTTATTGAAAGCGTCAGGGCAGGGGAGCTCACGCCGATATTATTCACCGAAGACGGCAAGCCCAAAGAATTCTCATTTATGCAGCTGCGCCAGTACTCTGGCGTGTATCAATCACAGACACTTGACAGCTTCTCGGAGCTTTTGGACGCATATTACTCAAAGCGCGATATCCTCGAGCGCCGCCGCAGGCGGTCTAAGGAACTCAGCCACCATGTCAAAACCGCGCATGACCGCATTGCGCGAAAGCTCGCGGCCCAGAAGCAGGAGCTTGAAAAATGCTCCGAGCGCGATGAAATACGCCGCAACGCGGAGCTCTTGACAGCAAATCTATACCGTGTCCGTAAGGGGGACGCCTCCGTCATCGTTGAGGATTACTATGAGCCGGAGTGCCCACAGCGCACGATAAAGCTCAATCCTCTCAAAACACCGCAGGCAAATGCGGCAGCAATGTTCAAGGAATATAACAAGCTCAAAACCGCCGAGCAGCACCTCACATCGCTCATATCGGAAGGGGAGAGGCAGCTTGAGTATCTCAGCAGTGTCCTTGATGAGACAAACCGTGCCGAAACCGAAGATGACCTCGCCGAGATTAAGGCCGAGCTTGTCGGCACGGGTTATATAAAAAAGCAGCGCGGAGCAAAAGAGCGCAGGCACAAAAAACAAGGCCCCATGCGCTTCATGTCATCTGACGGCTTCGAGATACTCGTCGGACGGAGCAATTCCCAAAACGACGAGCTCACGACAAAAACTGCGCGCCGCACTGATATCTGGCTGCATACTAAAACGGTCCACGGCAGCCATGTCATCATCTCCTGCGACGGTCTCACGCCTCCGGAGCGAACGATAGAAGAGGCCGCCCGGCTTGCGGTTTTCTATTCCCAGGCACGTGACGGTGGCAAAACCCTGGTTGATTACACCATGGTGCGCAATGTCCGCAAGCCCTCCGGCTCACTGCCCGGTAAGGTCATATATTCCGATTACAGCACCCTATCCGTCTCCGCAGACGAAGCCCTGGCGGAACGGCTCAGAATCAAATAGCAAAAATCCGGTCGGGAAATGATATGCTCCCTCTATGAGAGACAGTGAAAAAACAGGCTCTGTGTCAATAGTTGGGGTAGAGCAAAAATAAAGAAAATCGAAGTAATGAG
>CAVAPG010000018.1:0-22908 GCA_963590435.1 bacterium | reverse complement strand
CTTCGATATCTGCTACAAGATCATCACTCCGCTCGGCATGGCATTCGTTCTGTACGCACAGATTACAGACTTCTTCTAAACCGCGGTCTGAACTGTACAGCATTTAAAATCGAAAAACTAAAGGGACAGCTTCGGCTGTCCCTTTTCAGTGCGTCCCGGCAAAAAGCTTTTGCTTCCGGTTTACGGAAGTAGGCGCCTTGCAACAGCGATTAAATTCTAACCGTTTTTTGCTTTAATTAAAAGCTCCCTTCCGGCAGTAAAGCTTTCACTGTTTCGCTTATCTGCACAGAAGGGAGCATATCAATTATTATGCCGTATCAGAAATTATCGGGATACAGAGCTCGGGCTATGGTTTCGATTGTTGAAACCGCGCGTATGCCGGGCAGAGCATCCTCGAGTGAAATGCGGATGAAACGCTCGTTTTTCACACTGTCAAGCTGTGAGAGTACGGGATCGGCCTTTAATGCGGCAACTTTATCATCATAGCTTGAGCCCTGGTAGTCGTGGATTATAATATACCACGGGTCTGCCGCCGCGACATCTGCGGAATCGACCGCATCCCAGGCTTTTGTAATATCATCACCGAATATGTTTTCGCCGCCGGCGGCAGATATATATGCCGTTTCTATATTGGCTGCACCTGCAGTGTACGGCTTATCGCCGACGAAGCTGTCAAGGACGAAAACTTTTTTTGCATCGGCATCGGTGCCGTCGCCGAGTTTTGCCGTTATGGCTTCAAGGCGCGTGGCCTGCTCGCTTATTATCGATTCAATGTTATCAACATTGAAAATCTTAGCGAGGTCGCGCATGTCCTGCCAAAGAGCGCTGAGCGTTTCCGCTTCGCTGACATAAACCGTTATGCCCGCCTTTTCAAGCTGCGCGACAGTCAGGTCGTCATCGAATATCCACGAGCTTGCGTAGATAAAATCACAGCCGCTGTCGATTATCTCCTCGGCTGTCGGGTAGCCGACGCTTAAAGTCGGTATGCTTTCGACGGCGTCCGCATACTCTTCCAATGCACCAAGCGAGTGGTTTTCCATGCATTTTCCGATAACCTTATCTTCAAGCCCAAGTGCACAGAAAATTTCGGTGCAGTTGGGACCTGCGGTTACTGCCTTCTGCGGCAGCTGATTTACAGTGCTGCGTTTGCCGTGATTCTGAAAACTTACGGGGGAATATGTGGCCTCGGGGGTCTGCTCGGCGTTTGGCGCGGCCGTAGGGTCAGCCGTACTGTCGCTGCCGCAGGCAAACAGTGAAAGTGCCATTAACAGGCTTAACATCAATGCTGCAATTCTTTTCATCTCGTTCTCCTAACCGTAAAAGGGTATGCATCAGAATATATCACTAAAATATTGTCAATTCAATGGGTTTTTATGAACAAATTGAGCATTGAGCAGACGGAAAATGTGTGTTATTATATGTATTTGTCGAAATGTACCTTATGGAGGTCTGCATATATGGAAGATACTGAATTTTTAACGGCATCGACGGATGAGCCGATCGAAGAAAAGCCGGAAAGCGGCAAGAGAAAAACGACCGGAAAAAAGGGAAAAAAGCATAATAACAAGAAGCAGAAAAATCACGATAAGAAAAAAGGCGGGAAAAAAGGTCTTGTCATAACGCTGTGCGTGATAGCTGTTATCGCAATTATCGCCGCACTGTTTGTCTTCGTTGTATACGGCGGCCGCCACATGTTTCTCAAGACAGAGCTTGGTGACGGTGCACCGGAGGCTTCGACTTTCATGAAAAACGGAGCTGAAGCAAGCTATGTGGGTGATGTAAATGTCAGCACAAGCAAGGAAGGCACTTATATATTAAAAGTAAAGAGCGACGGCAAGGTGCGCCCCGAGCTTCTTATCGTAAGAGATACAAAAGCCCCGACAAGCGATACCACCGAAGTTCAGATCACAATAGATGAAACCTCACTTGACCCCGAGGAGGCACTCGGTGAAATCAAAGATGCATCAAGCTACACCGCAAGCTGGGAAAAGGAACCCGAATACGGCACCGCCGGAAGCTATGACTGCAGCATAAAGCTTGAAGATTCCTGCGGCAACAGCCGCAGCGCAAAGCTTACCGTCAAGGTGCTTGGACTCGTTGATGTGCTCGAGCACGAGATAGGTCAGCCGCGCCCGACAATAGATGACTTCATGGTCGTTGAACGCGATGATGCAAAGCTCGTAACCGATTTGAACGATATAGATTGGAATACGCTGGGCGACTATGAGATTAAGGCGGAGTTTGACGGGAAAACTTATTCCTCAACCCTGCGTATAGTCGATACTACAGCCCCTGCACCGGACATCGTCCCTGCGGCAGTGCTTGTCGGAGGTAAGATTGAAGCGAGCGACCTTGCGCTCAGCAGCGGAGATATGACCGAGGTAAGCTATGAATTTACATCCGAGCCCGTTGTCTCGAAGGTCGGAACGGTTACCTGCGGAATAAAGGCAACAGATACATCCGGAAACAGCACGGAAGCCGAGGGTAAGGTTATAGTCTGCGATGCAATAGCCGAGCTTGAAGCCTCGCTTGATACCGTCACCGAAGCCGATATTCTTGCAGCTCTCGGCAGTGACTACAGCGGATACACTATGGAAAGCGAAGCCTTTGAGAGAACAAGCCTGGGCGCACATGCAATGACATTTTCCAAGAACGGCGATAAAATTATCGTCGGAGTTGTCATAAAGGATACCACAGCGCCTACGGCTGAAGGCGTTGACTGCCAGTGCAGCACGGGATATTATTGCGAGCCTCTGAAGTTTGTAACCAATATTTCCGATATGTCAAGTGTGACGGCGCGCTTTGTAAACGAGCCCGACTGGAGCGTCGAAGGGGAGCAGGAGGTTCAGATTATTCTCACCGACCGCGGCGGCAACGAAACAACCGTGAACGCCAAAGCGATTATATCCCCGGATACGACAGCACCGGTAATCTATGCCGCACGCGACAGATATTGCTATGTGGGCGAAGCGGTTTCGTACTTCAAAGAAGTATTTGCAGAGGATAATGCAGACCCCGAGCCGGAGCTCGATGTCGATAAATCAAATGTAGACAGCAAGACCGCCGGAGAATATGATGTTACATACACGGCAACAGATCACGAGGGCAACAGCTCGAGCGTGACTGTGAAATTTACGTTCATCGAAAAGAAAGTAAGCGATGAACAGCTCGACGAGGTCGTAGACAAGATTCTGGGTGAGATACTCACGGACGATATGACAGTTCCCGAGCAGGCGTATGCAATATTCGATTACTGCTACAGCAATATAATCTACACCGGGACATCGGATAAAACCGACTGGAAGAGCGAGGCCTACAGAGGCCTGACCGAGGGCGTGGGTGACTGCTTCACTTTCTATTCATCAAGCTATGCAATGCTTCAGAAGATAGACTGCCAGGTGCTCAGTGTTGAGCGCATGAACGGAAGAACTCAGCACTTCTGGTGCCTTGTAAACCTCGGAACCGGCTGGTATCACTTCGATACATGCAATGTCGGTCCGCAGCATCTGAGATGCTTTATGAAGACAAGCGAGGAGCTTCTCAACTACAGTGAGCAGTACTGGAGATTTGATACAACGCTGTATCCGGCACTTGAAACCACGCCGTACTCGATGAACTGAAATGAAAAACATACTTGAATTTTTAGAGAAAACCGCACCTGCCTGTGGCGACAGAACAGCGTTTTCTGACGGGGAAGAGAGCCTGAGCTTCAGCGAGCTTCTGCATTATTCGCGCTCAGGCGGCAGTGCGCTCATATCGCGCGGTCTGAAAAGAGAACCTATAGCCGTGTTTATGAGCAAGTCCCCGAGGACGATAGCGGCATTTTTCTCGGTTATATATGCCGGATGCTATTATGTTCCGTTGAATGCATCGATGCCGCTGTTTCGTCTGCAGATGATACTCAATCGCATTCAGCCACGGGCTGTTATCTGCGATGAAGCTTCGCGTGAGCTTGCCGAAGACCTTGCGCCGGCAGGCAGTCTGATAAACGCATCGGAGCTTTTTGACGCAAAAGAAGACGAAGCGGCGCTCTCGGCCGTGAGAGCGCAGAGCATTGATACAGACCCCGCGTATATAGTTTTCACCTCCGGAAGCACAGGTGTGCCGAAGGGCGTTACGGGAAACCACAGAGCGCTTATCGACTATGCAAACGCCCTGTGCCCGATTATAGGTGCCGACGAAAACAGCGTATTTGCAATGCAGGTTCCGCTGTATGTTGATGCCTGCCTGAAGGAGATACTGTCCGTAATCAAATGCGGCTCCAGCGCGTATCTCATGCCGCAAAGTCTGTTCGTGTCGCCTATAAAGGCGGTCGAGTTTCTGAACAGATACCGTGTGAATACCCTGTGCTGGGTAGCATCGGCACTGACCATAATATCCGGCCTCGGAGCTTTTGAGGAGATTAAGCCTCAGCAGCTTCGCACGGTTTGCTTCGGAAGCGAAGTATTTCCGGTAAAACAGCTCAAGCTCTGGCAGGATGCCTGCCCGAACGCAAAATTTATTAATCTGTACGGGCCGACAGAGGCCACCGGAATGTCGTTTTATTACATCGTTGACAGGAAGCTTGCCGACACGGAGCCGATTCCGATCGGGCGACCGTTTGACAATACGGGCTTTGTGCTTTTGCGCGATGACGATAAAGAAGCCGCCTACGGCGAAACGGGCGAGATATGCATCCGCGGCACTGCGCTGACTCATGGCTATTTTGACGATTTTGAACGCACGTCGCAGTCATTTACGCAAAATCCGCTCAACACGCACTATCCCGAGCTTATATACCGGACCGGTGATCTGGGAAGGCTCAATGAGCGCGGAGAGCTCGTTTTCGCATCACGCAAGGATTACCAGATAAAAAATATGGGACACCGCATTGAGCTCGGAGAGATAGAAGCCTGCGCCGAATGCTGTGACGGAGTTGTGCGCTCGTGCTGCCTGTTTGATAAAGAAAAAGGCAAAATACGGATGTTCTATATGGGAAAGCCCGATGAGAAGGCGCTCAAAAAGCATCTGAGGGAAATGCTCCCACGATATATGCAGCCTAATAAAATAAAACGGCTCGATTCGCTGCCGCTTCTGGAAAACGGCAAAATTGACAGAAATTCATTAAAAGATACGGAGATATGAACATGGACGAAATTCTTGAAATTCTTAACGGCCTCGGTCTCGACGCAGATTTTGAGCACTGCACAACCCTCATTGACGACGGAGTCCTCGAAAGCCTCGATATCGTGACTATAATTGCAGAGCTTTCTGATGCGTTTGATATTACCATTCCCGCACGCGATATCGTGCCGGAGAACTTCAACTCCGCGGAAGCAATGCTGAACATGGTAAACCGCCTGCTTGACGAGTAAGCCGTGCTATTTACGTCATATGGCTTCATAGCCTTTATTGCGGCACTTTTTGTGCTGTATTATATAATTCCCAAACGCTTTCAGTGGCTGCTTCTTCTTGCCGCAGATATTGTGTTTTACGCCTGCTCCGGCTGGAAGGGCCTGTGCTTCATGCTGGCAACGGTCGTGGTTTCATGGGCGGCAACGAATCTCATGGGGGCATCGCTTGCAAAGCAAAAAGCCTATCTTGCATCCGATGAGGGCAAGCTGCTTGAACGCTCGGAGCGAAAGGAATATAAAAAGCAGTGCGAAAAGGGCAGAAAGCGCATATTCGTTCTTGCACTTGTTGCAGATCTCGGTATACTTGCCGCGCTTAAATACACAAACTTCCTGATAACGAATATAAACTCTGTCTTTTCAGCGAGCATTGCGGCGGTGGACTGGGTGCTGCCGCTTGGTATATCCTTTTATACATTCCAGACCGTCAGCTATGTTATCGATGTTTATTGGGAAAAGGTCGAGCCGGAGAAAAATATCCTTCGGGTCGCGCTGTTTACGTCGTTCTTCCCTCTGCTTATACAGGGACCGATATCGCGTTTCGGCGATCTGAAGGAAACGCTTTTTGCCGAGCATGATGCGGATTTTAAGCAGATATCATTCGGACTTCAGCGCATTCTCTGGGGTTATTTTAAAAAGCTCGTCATCGCCGACAGACTTCTTCCGGCGGTGACCGCTCTGTGCGGTGACCCGACCACGTATACCGGCGCGTATGTTGTTATCGCTGCGCTTTTGTATGCAGCCGAGCTGTATGCCGACTTCACCGGAGGCATTGATATCACCATCGGCATTGCGCAGGTTCTGGGCGTAAAGGTCAAAGAGAACTTCATCAGACCGTATTTCTCGCGGAACATTGCCGAGTACTGGCGGCGCTGGCATATATCCATGGGAACATGGTTCAAGGACTATATCTTCTATCCTCTGTCCGTTGCACCATGGCTGCTCAAGCTCAGCAAGACTGCACGAAAAAAAATATCCGACGGCTTCGGAAGAAAGCTGTCGGTGTATGTCTCCACCGTTGTTACATGGTTCCTCACGGGACTCTGGCACGGCGCGGCGTGGAATTTCGTGGTCTGGGGTTTGCTCAATGCATTTTTCATCCTTCTGGCGGAGGAATTCAAGCCCGTATCACAGCGTTTCAGGGCAAAGCATGAGGCGCTCGTTTCAGGTTTCGGCTACAGAGTGTTTGAAACATTGAGAACATTTCTTCTGATGTGCTCTCTGCGCGTTCTCGACTGCTATCGTGATGTCGCGGTGTCGTTCCGTGCCCTGGGGACTGTTTTTACAAACTTCAACTGGGGTGAGGCGTTCTCGGGAACTCTTCTGCAGCTTGGACTGACGGGTGCAGATTACGCCGTTGCGGCTGTCGGCGTTGCCGCCATGTTTGCGGTCTCCTGCGTGCAGGAAAAGCACGGCAGCGTGCGCGAGCTTTTATGGACAAAGCCCGTTTTAAGCTATGCTCTGTTCTTTATCCTTGCAATAGCCGTTCTGACTTTCGGCGCTTATGGCGTAGGATATGATGCAACGCAGTTTATCTATAACCAGTTCTGAGGCGGATTATGAGCAAGAAAAGAAATAAAAAACTGCATATAATATGCCTTATTGTTTTTGCGCTTGCGCTGATTGCGGCCATCTGGCTGCTCGGCAGGATATGCCAGCCCAAGTACATGTCCGGCGTCCTTGAAGGCGCAATGACGGCCGAATATTACGATGAAGCCAACTCGCATGATGTTATTTTCGTCGGTGACTGCGAGGTTTACGAAAATTTCTCGCCGGTCACAATGTGGGAAGAGCGCGGCATAACGAGCTATATCCGAGGCTCGGCACAGCAGCTTATCTGGCAGTCGTACTATCTCCTTGAAGAGGTTTTCGAGAGGGAGAGCCCGAAGATTGTCGTCTATAATGTTCAGTCAATGAAATACGATGAGCCTCAGAGTGAGGCATATAACCGCATGACACTTGACGGTATGCCGCTGTCAAAGCATAAGATCGATGCGATAAAAGCTTCAATGACGGAAGACGAGGATTTAATCAGCTATCTTATTCCGTTTCTGCGCTATCATTCACGCTGGTCAGAGCTTACGAGCGATGACTTTAAGTATGCATTCAGCCGCGATAAGGTCACCGTTGCAGGCTACCTGATGCGCTCGGACACGGAGCCGATGACCAAGCTTCCAACCGCATCCGTCCTTGATGATTACACAATCGGAGACGTGTGCTGGGAATATCTCGACAAGATGCAGAAGCTGTGTGAAGATAACGGGGCAAAGCTTGTCCTGATAAAATCACCGAGCCAATGGCCGTACTGGTATGATGAGTGGAACGAGCAGATAAGCTCATATGCCGACGAACACGGACTTGATTATATAAACCTGCTCAATGTATCCGATGACATCGGCATCGATATGCAGACCGACACATATGACGGAGGGCTGCATCTGAATATATACGGTGCGGAAAAGCTCTCAAAATATTTTGCGGATATACTTGCCGATGACTACGGCATACCCAATCGCAGCGGCGATGCATCTGTTGCCGCAGACTGGGAGGATAAATGCGAAGCCTACTATGAGCTGTTTGATGCCCAAAAGGCGGAACTTGAAGAATACGGCTATCTGAAAAGCTGGACACTGGGGGACGAACAATGAAAAAATTTATTGCGATTATTCTGGCTGCGGTTTGCGCATTCGCACTTTGCGCATGCGGCAATTCCAACGACACTGACGAAGAGGGCACACTTGCGACCGAGTATACGGCCGACTATGGCGAGCTTTATTTTGCCTCGGGAGATATTAAGTTCGGCATCTTCGATGAGGCGGATGCAGTTCTCTCCGCTCTCGGTGAGGCTGACAGCACGTTTGAGTCTAACAGCTGTGCGTATCAGGGAAAGGATAAGTTTTATTACTACGACGGCTTTGAGCTGCTAGTAAACGATGTCGACGGCACAGAGCGCATAACCGGAATTACCATTGCCGACGATACCGTTTCAAATCCGCAGGGCGTGAAGATCGGCATGGACATAGACGAGGCACTCGCACTCATGGACGGCATTGAATATACCCAGTCCGGTGACACATATAAATTCACGGTCGGCTCAACCGTTTTCAGGCTTCAGTCCGGCACGGACGGAACCGTGGCGGCGGCAGAGTACGCGGCAGTTGAAAACGACGGATGAGGTGACATATGGCAGAGTATAAGACAAGAAAGCTTGAAGATATCTTCGCGGATATAGAAAAGATAATGAGTTCGGACATCTCCGATGCCGAAAAGAATGCCAAATTATGCGGAAAAGCCGCCGAGGCATACGATCACGAGGACGATTCCGCTGCCGCAGCATATTATGACGAGGCGATAGCCCTCGGGAATGTTGCCGCAGAAATGCTGCCGGAAACCCTGTTTCGCTGTGGCGTGAGCTTTTCAAAGCTGGATGAGAAGAAGTCATTTGACTTCCTGATGCGCGCCGCCGAGCTCGGTCACGCAAAGGCGATGCTGAATGTTGCCGTGTGCTTCCAGAAAGGCGTCGGCACGGCTAAAAACGATAAAGAATGCTATAAGTGGGCGCTGTCTGCCGCCGAGACCGGAGACACGGAGGCAATGTATATCTGTGCGCTGTGCTCAGAGCAGGGCTTCGGAACAAAAAAAGACCCGGCAGAAGCATTTGCACGCTTCAAGCGTGCCGCCGAGGCCGGAATAGTTGACGCAATGTACAAAACAGCGCTCAACCACGATAGAGGCGAGGGAACTGTCCGCAATCCGCAGGCGGCGTTCGAGTGGTTCAAAAGTGCGGCGGAGATGGGTCACCCCGATGCCCAGCACGACCTGGCTGTGTGCTATGCAAACGGCGAGGGGACGGCGACAGATCCGACCGAAGCATTCCGCTGGATGAGACTTTCGGCGGAAAACGGCAATGTTGAAGCAATGCGCCTTGCCGGCGGCTGTTATTATAACGGCTTCGGAGTCAAGGAAAACCCGAAAAAAGCATTCGAGTGGTTCAAAAAAGCCGCCGAGCTCGGAGACGTCGACTGCATGCGTATGGTCGGTGACTGCTACTCCATCGGCAGCGGTGTTAAGCAGAATAATAACGAGGCAATGCGCTGGTACCGCATTGCCGCCGAACACGGCGATATGGAATCTCGCGAAATGATGGATGAGTACTAAATTTTATTAGAATAGAAACCGGCAGAGTAAATGCCGCAAATTTGCCGGAAAGCACCGGAGGTAAGCCATGGCCAGAAGCAAAACTTTAAAGCTGTTTTTGATAGACGGAGAACCAAGCGGAAGAATAAAATGCTCTCTTGCAAATTGGACGGGAATTGCATATAAAATTCCAAGAACCATGCTGGATAAGTGCAGGGACCTGGATTTGCTGAAGCAGAGCGGTGTGTACTTTCTTTTCGGCACGGATAAATCCGACAATGTGGTGGTCTACATAGGACAGGCCGGTATCCGAAAAAACGGCAAAGGACTTCTCCTGCGTATTCAAGAACCGCACTCTTCCATCGATTATTGGACCGAGGCTATTATGTTTACGACGACGAATAACTCTTTCGGTCCGACTGAAATAAGTTATCTTGAAAATCGATTCTGCAATATGGCACTGCAGGCGGGACGTTACAGCGTGAAAAACGGAAACGATCCTAACCCTGGAAATATTACAGAAGAGACTGAAAGCGAGCTGGAGGAGTTCATCGACTACGCCAAAATTGTTATGGGAGCACTGGGGCATAAAGTGTTTGAACCGCTTGCACCGACTGCAGAATCTGAAGACGATGAGCCGCTTCTTTATCTCGAGTACGGCAGAGGAAAGGCAATCGGTAAACGAACCAGTGACGGCTTTGCAGTCCTGAAAGGGAGCACAATTAACGCCATACTGACCAAGAGCTGCCCGGAAAGAACCGTCAAAGATCGAAGGAAATATGCAGACAAAATCGATAAGAATAATGTTCTCACGGCCGATCTGCTTTTTCCCAGCCCGTCAGCGGCGGCCGGATTTGTCGGCGGTGCTTCATTAAGCGGCAATGCGTTGTGGAAAAATGCCGCCGGTAAGCCATTGAAGGAGATTATCAACGAGCCCTGAATCACAATCCGGCTCTACCCCAACTGTTGACACAGATCACATAACTAAAACCCCTGACACGGTTTCTTCGTGTCAGGGGTTTTGAATATCGGCTTATGTAATTATTACAGCTGCTTCTGGGCGTTGATTTTTACGCCGGGGCCCATGGTGGAAGCAGTGACGCAGGACTTGATGTACTGGCCCTTTGCTGCCGCGGGCTTTGCCTTGATGATTGCACCGATGAGAGCTGCGTAGTTCTCATACAGCTTGTCGGCACCGAAGGATACCTTGCCGATGGGGCAGTGGATGATGTTGGTCTTATCCAGACGGTACTCAACCTTGCCGGCCTTGGACTCTTTGATAGCCTGAGCAATGTTGGGGGTAACAGTGCCTGCTTTGGGGGACGGCATCAGTCCCTTAGGACCGAGAACCTTACCGAGACGGCCGACAGTGCCCATCATGTCGGGGCTTGCGATAACCGTGTCGAACTCAAACCAGTTTTCCTTCTGAATCTTCTCAACGAGATCCATGCCGCCTGCATAGTCGGCGCCCGCTGCCAGAGCCTCTTCCTTACGCTCTTCCTTGCAGAAAACGAGGACGCGCACGGTCTTGCCTGTGCCGTTGGGAAGTACGATAGCGCCGCGGACCTGCTGGTCTGCGTGACGGCCGTCAACACCGAGCTTAACGTGCAACTCAACTGTCTCGTCGAACTTTGCCTTGCTTGCCTTTATTACCAGGTCGAATGCCTCCATGGGATCATAGAGGGCCTGCTTATCTATGAGCTTTGCGCTCTCTTTATAATTTTTACCTCTAAACAATTTCGTTTCCTCCTAATAATGTGGTTGAGTCGGAATAAATCCTCCCACTTTTGCCTTTCCTCAGTCGCCTACCAGGACGCCCATGGAACGGCAGGTGCCTGCGATCATGCTCATTGCAGACTCAATGTCGGTGCAGTTGAGGTCAGGCATCTTCTGCTCTGCGATCTTGCGGAGATCTTCCTTGCTGATGGTGGCAACCTTGTCCCTCTGGGGAACGCCGGAAGCGGTCTCGATTCCGCAGGCCTTCTTTATCAGCAGTGCTGCAGGGGGGGTCTTTGTGATAAAGGTAAAGCTGCGGTCGGAGTAAACGGTGATGACGACGGGGATCATCATGCCCATATCGCCCTTAGTGCGCTCGTTAAAATCCTTGGTGAACTGGCCGATATTTACGCCGTACTGACCAAGTGCAGGACCTACAGGGGGAGCCGGAGTCGCCTTTCCTGCGGGAACCTGGAATCTGACATATCCAACTATTTTCTGTGCCATAGTTCAGCACCTCTTTCTTATTATTCTTTGATTTCCTCGACCTGATCAAGTTCAAGGTCGACGGGGGTCTCTCTGCCGAACATCGAAACGACAACGCGGACTCTGTCCTTTTCGGGCTCGAGCTCCTCAACAGTGCCGAGGAAGCCCGCAAGAGGACCGTCGGTGACCTTGACAGTGTCGCCGATTTGATATCCCGTGACAATCTCGTGACGCTCAACGCCGAGATCATAAATTTCCTGCTCCGTGAGGGGAACGGCCTTGCCGCCTGCACCTACGAAGCCCGTTGCTCCGCGGACATTGTGGATAAGATGCCAGCTGTCATCGGTCAGCACCATTTTGCACAGAACATAGCCCGGGAATACCTTGCGCTCAACGGTCTTTTCGCCGTTGTCGGTAATCTCGGTCACGGTTTCCATGGGAATGTTGACCTCGCGGATCAAATCCTGCATCCTGCGGTTTTCGGCAGCCTTCATGATAGCCGCCGCAACTGCGTTTTCATAACCGGAATAGGTATGTATTACATACCATTTTGCGTCTTCTGCCATGATCGTCAACCCGCAAGTTCGAAGATGACGTTAACGACCAGACCTGCCAGCTCGTCAAATCCCCAAAGGACGACGGCAGCAAGCGCCATCACGAAAAGCGCCACACCGGTGTTGGTTGCAAGCTGCTTGGGAGTAGGCCATACGACCTTCTTAAGCTCACTTTTAAGCTCGCGAAACCATTTTCCGATGCGCTGGAAAAAACCAAGCTTCTTCTCTTCTTTCTTGACGGCGTTGGTGTTCTTGACAGGAGCAGCTTTTTTCTTCTCTTCAGCCATTTTTACACTCGTCCTTTCAGAAAGTTACTTGGTTTCAACGTGCTTGGTGTGCTTTCTGCAGAAGGGGCAATACTTGCTTCTCTCAAGCTTTTCGGAAGTATTCTTCTTATTCTTGACAGTATTGTAGTTTCTCTGCTTGCACTCATCACATCTGAGAGTGATTTTGACTCTGTTGTCAGCCATACTTTTCGGCACCTCCTATTTTATTTATCCGCGTTACGGTGCGGACATTTGCCTCCCTGTATGGGAATCGCGTCCCTGCCAGTGCACACAAAAGAGCGCACGAAAAAAGACCTCTCATCCGACAGGTAATTGATAATATACCATATACATATTGAAAGGTCAAGTATTTTTAGCTTCAAAATAATGCCGAAAATGCTTGACAAACGCAGAGCTTTTTGGTATTCTATCAAAGCGCTCCAAAGACAGCAGGTATCTTATGGTGTAAATCCTGCCGAGGATGGCATCATAATTTTGATTGCTTACAGCCTCTTTGTCTTCGGACGGAGAGGTTTTCTTTATGAGCGTGAACATTAGTGTGGAGGTGAAAAACACACATGCCTAACGCAAAAGTTCTCAGCGAGAAGCAGGCGATAGTAGAGGCACTCGTCGAGCGCATCAATTCCGCAAGTGCAGGTATCCTGGTTGATTATCAGGGCATCACAGTGGCCGAAGATACGGCTCTGCGTACGGAAATGCGCAAGGACGGAGTTGACTACACCGTCGTCAAGAACACCCTTACCAGAATTGCTATCGACAAGGTCGGAATGAGCGAGCTCGATTCTGTCCTCAACGGAAGCACTTCTCTGGCAACCAGCAGCGAGGATCCTATTGCACCGTTCCGTATTATCAGCGATTACTCCAAGAAGCTCGGCGACAAATTCAATGTCAAGGCAGCATTCATGGAGGGCAAGATCCTCAGTGAGCAGGAGATAGCAGAGCTGTCCACGCTCACAAGCAAGAACGACCTGTACTCGAAGCTGGCAGGCTCCCTGAACGCAATCATGGGCGGCCTTGCAGTGGCTCTGAGCGGAGTTGTCGAGCAGATGGGCGGCGCAGCCGCTCCGGAAGAAGCAGCAGAATAACAGGCTGCATCAAACATTAAATTTGGAGGAAATTATAATGGCAAGCGAAAAAATTACCGCCATGGTCGACGAGATCAAGGCCCTTTCCGTTCTCGAGCTCAAGGAGCTCGTTGATGAGATTTGCGAGACCTTCGGTGTCTCCGCAGTTGCAGCAGCAGCTCCCGCAGCAGGCGGCGCAGCAGAAGCTGTCGCAGAGAAGACTGAGTTTGACGTTGTCATGACCAGCTTCGGCGCAGAGAAGATCAAGGTTATCAAGGAAATCCGCGGCATCACCGGTCTTGGCTTGGCAGAGGCAAAGGCAATGGTTGAGAAGGCTCCTGTTGCTGTCAAGGAAGGCATTTCCAAGGAAGACGCAGAGGCTCTCAAGGCACAGCTCGAGGCAGTCGGCGCATCCGTCGAAATCAAGTAATTCAATTACTTATAAAACCCCAAATCTCCGTTCGTTTGAACGGAGATTTTTCATTTTTACACTTTCATCATATTTTATTAACAAAAAAGCGCACTTTATATGGCATAATAGCATTCGTATGCAGTATATCCACCTCGGGTTGACACAGGGGTGTATAATATTATGGTAACCATTCTATCCGCGTAGGAGGTCATTATGCTGAAGAAAAAAATGAAAAAGTTTTTTGCTTTTGCGATGGCTATGATTATGACGGTAAGCACGATGATCTCGTGCATGTCTGTCTCGGCTTTTGCGGTGACGCAGTCTGAAATTGACTCGCTCAAGACGCAGAAGTCCCAGCTGTCGAGCCAGAAAAGCAGCATTCAGTCGACTATAAATTCACTTCAGAGCGAGCAGAGCGACCAGATTGCGCTCAAGAACGCGCTGGACGAGAAAAATGAAATCACCGTAAAGCAGATTCTCAACCTCAACGAGCAGATTGAGCTTCACACCGAGCTTATCGAGCAGAAGACCGAGGAGGTCGCCGAGGCTCAGGAGGTTGCAGATGAGCAGCTTGAAAAATATCAGGTCCGTGTCCGCGCAATGGAAGAGGGCGGAAGATACAGCTACATTGAGGTTCTCTTCGGCGCAAGCAGCATAGGCGAGTTTCTGAGCCTTATCGATGATATCGGCGATATCATGAAGAGCGATAAGGAGCTTGAGGAGGCCTACCGCCAGTCGGTTGACGATCTCAAGGCAGTCAAGGCCGAGTATGAGCAGGCCAAGGCCGAGATGGAAGACAGTAAGGCAGAGCTTGAAGAACTCAAGGCCCAGCAGGAAGAGGACATTGCCGAGGCAACGGCGGTCATCGCTTCTTTGCAGAGCGATATAAGCTCCAACTCATCGCTTTTGAGCGAGCTGAGCTCACAGGAGCAGGCTCTTAACGACAGTATTCAGAAGAAGGTTGCCGAGCTCAACAAGCAGCAGGAAGAGCAGAAAAAACAAGAGCAATCTTCTACGGATACAAGCTCAGGCGGCACCGTCACGGGAACCGGAAATCTCGTATGGCCGAGCTACTGCACATATATAACAAGCCGTCAGGGTCCGCGCACTCACCCCGTAACGGGCGAATATAAAAACCACGGCGGCACCGACATCGGCGCAAGCTACGGTTCGGCAATCTACGCGGCCGACTCCGGCACGGTTGTCTATTCCTCCGACGGCTGGAACGGCGGCTGGGGCAACTATGTCATGATAGACCACGGCAATGGCATGCAGACGCTGTATGCGCATATGTCATCCCGTGCGGTTTCCGTCGGTCAGACGGTTACACGCGGTCAGACGATAGGCTATGTCGGCTCGACGGGTATGTCAACAGGTCCGCACCTGCACTTTGAGATGTATATTAACGGCTCAAGGGTCGATCCTCAGAAGTACTATCCCAATGTCAGCTTCACATATTCCGCAAGCGCATGACGCGGAAGAGTTAATACAAAACACAGCACCCGACTTTGCATCCAAAGCCGGGTGTTTTGCTGTAATTTTTGCAAAGGAGAAAAAGAATGAACATAGAAGCACTGCTCAGGGAATTTAATGATACACATAAACGGTATGACGATAAGATACCCGATGTTCTTTTCGGGAAAAGCAGATATTCGCTCAAAAGACAGCAGGAATATTATGAATCCGAGTTTCTGCCGGAAAACATACGTGCATCAGTCAGCGCTAACACGGTTAATAAAGGCACGGCAATAAGAGTATATAAGGAACTGATAAAGTTTTTGAGGGAAAAAGGCGTGGATGTTGAGGTCAAATTCCCACCTGTGGATATAACAAGCTCCTTTGACCGCCGGATATTCATCGCAAAATATCTTCAGAATGCCGAGGCTTCAATCAGCGATCTGGAGGATATCCTGTGGGTAAGCAGCCGCACCATCGAGGATGATATAGGATGCCTGCGAGGCAGGGGCGATGACGCTATTGAGGTTAACGGCAGAAAATTTGTTATCACAGATACAAACCGCAGTAATGGCAGGCTGTACTTTGCGTCAACAGCGCACCCGATATTCCTGACGGAAAACCTGACGCAGGTTATAGTTATGCTCAAAGGCTTGAAGACAATGGCGGAAAATCCGCTGTATACGCGATACGCCAAGGTGAGCGCGTCAAGCATATGGAATCAGCTCTCAGACTATGCGACCGGCCGCCTCAGAAGCTTCCTCGGCAAATATATGCAGGAGGACCTTGAATGGATTGAGACTCTTCCGGCCGGCGAAGAAAACAGCTTTCAGACCGAAGCTCAGATCGGCAGAGCGGATACCTTGGGAGCGAATGTGATATTTTACAGCATGAAAAGCGAAGATACCTTCTGCGTGGAATATGACAGGGACGGCACAAGCGAGTTTTATAAGGATTGCAGAGTTATAAAGCTGTGCTCTGACGATGACTCCGAGAAAATAGAAGTCGAGTGCGACGGAGAAAGGATAACTCTCGAGATAGACAGGGTAATCCGAAGCGCGTACAACATAGACGAGCTTTTATAAAATTGAAGCCGGGCTTCATTTTTTAACTCCTTTTTTAATGGTATTCTTGCATTGTAAACAAAAAACGAAAAAGGAGAAATGAAAAATGAAACAGCACATGGAATGCACATTTGAAAGAATGAAAAGCGTGAACATCCCCATTTGGAGCGGCATCGTTTATAAGCTCGAATGCGATCTCATGCTCCTGTGCAGCGGCAAAATACCGTATGAAGAGGTTCGCTACTATATAAGTGCCCTCGCTCAAAAGGCGACCGTGGAGGAGCGCAATCCGAAAATGGCTTCCTTCGGAATTACCAAATGCCATGAGCTTCCGAGTGATGCCATGGTTGACTTCTTCTTCCGCCCGACCTATTATGCGGCATCGATCATGGCTAAAGCGGTGCTGATGTATCCCGAACTTCTCGAACTTCGAATCGGCAGTCGCGCCGGCGAGACGCTGAGCGACGTCCTTTCAAAGGTTTTGCTCTGCTGCACCGACATAGAGTTCGGGGGACACGGCTATGATGCCATGTCGGATCTGCTCGATACGATGGATATCTTCGGTCAGGCGGACATGTATGATTTTGTCGCGAAGTATCCCGAAATCTGCCCTGAATTTACTAAGCTGTACAAGGGCACGCTGGAAGAACTCAAACCTTGCCTGTACGGAGAAAAACTCACCGGTGTATGGGGCGAGGACTACACGGAACGCGTAAAGGAAGTCCTTGAAAACAACGCAATCGCCGCCGAATAAAAAATACAGGGAAACTGAAAGGGGAAATGACAATGAAACGCTATTATGTGGCTTATGGAAGCAACCTCAACAAAAAACAAATGCATAGACGCTGCGAAGATGCGCGGGAAGTCGGCACTGCAATGCTGGAAAATTACCGGCTGCTCTTCAAGAAAAGCAAAACCGGTTCATACCTCACGGTTGAAGAGAGCCGGGGAAGCCGCGTGCCCGTCGCGGTGTGGTCTGTTTCGGCAGAGGACGAGAAGCAGCTCGACCGTTACGAGGGCTATCCGGATTGCTATTATAAAGAAGAACTCATCCTGCCCGTAAAACGATTTGAGACCGGACAGGTAGAACAGCTCAAGACGTTTATCTACATTATGCATGAAGAACGCCTCATCGGAGCACCGTCTGCAATATATATGCAAACCTGTCACGAGGGCTACGATGATTTCGGCTTTGACCATGACATACTGACTGCCGCATGTATAAACTGCGGCGGTACGGACATTCGCTGACGGCAAATCAAAAATCCGAGGGAATTGCTCCCTCGGGTTTTTTTGCATATCATGCTATTGCTCTATCGCATCACGGGTGCGGCTTACCCTCGCGGTAGGCTGCCATGATATCCTTGAACACCTCACCGTTGGACGGCGGCGTCCATGTTATGGCGTTTGCGCCGGCGGCAATTGTCTTCATTATGCTCTCATCTGTCGGACCGCCGGTCGCGATGATTGGAACATCGGGATGCGCATCGCGTATCCTGCGCACAACCTCGGGCGTATCCGCCGCGGCAGAGACGTTGAATATGTCCGCGCCTGCCGTGAGCCTTGCCTCAAAGTCGGTCTCCTTCCTGGCAACCGTGACCACAACCGGGATATCCACTGTGTGCCTGACAAGCGAGAGCACCTCATTTGATGTCGGGTCGTTGAGAACGACGCCGGTTGCGCCCTGCATTTCGGCAAACATGGCAAGATTGACAGCCCTCTGACCCTGTGTCAGTCCGCCGCCGACACCCGAGAATACAGGGATATCCGCCGCGGTGAGCAGCGCCTGGGTTATCACAGGCTGCGGTGTGAAGGGATAGACTGCCAGAATGGCGTCCGCGTTGACATTGCGGATAATGCTCAGGTCTGTTGAAAACACGAGCGACTTAATGCGCTTGCCGAAGACGAGTATGCCGGAGCATTTGTATATGCATTCCGGCACGCGCAGAGCAAACTTACGCAGCGTACCGTCTACGCGGTTGGGCATTTTCTTTTCGATTGATACTTCATCATGCATAGTTTTCCCCCTCCAGGATTCTTTTGAATGCCTCGACCCCGACCAGCAGCACCTCCTCATCAAAGTCAAACTT
Source organism: bacterium (assembly GCA_963590435.1). GTDB lineage: Bacteria > Bacillota > Clostridia > Oscillospirales > Oscillospiraceae > F23-B02. The sequence continues at coordinate 4,253 of CAVAPG010000018.1, read as the reverse complement.
ACTGCTGTGCAAAGGCGCACCGCCTCTGCCGCCGTTTATGCCGAGGAACATGAACATACCTTCTGTTTCCTGCTGATATTCTGCAAAATCCTCCGCCGCCATGACCGGCTCGACAAGGACGGCATCGTCCATCGAGTCAAGCAGGGTGTAAAACTTTTCGACCAGCGGCCGGGGATTGGCAACATAGGGATAGTGGACAACGGTTTCCATGGATATTCCGGCGCCCGTTGCCATTTCAAGCCCTTTCAAAAGGGCGATAATCTGATGCATGAGCCTGTCGTAAAGCTCATTGCTGAAAACGCGGAGAGTGCCGCTCATCGTAACCTCGTCGGCGATGACATTGTGTGCCGTGCCGCCGGAAATTTTGCCGAGCGTCAGCAGAGCGTCCTGATGAGGGTCAACATCACGGGTTATGACCGACTGGATCATTGTTATCAGCTCCGCGGCGACGACTATTGCGTCAACGCCCATCTGCGGTGTGGAGGCGTGCGCACTTTTTCCGTGAACCTTGATGACAAAATCGCTCGTCTGCGCCATGAGATTTTCCCAGCGTATGCCTATCTTGCCCTTCGGCACGGTAGGCCACAAGTGCAGGCCGTAAATTTTGTCGACCTTGGGATTTTCAAGCGCACCCTCGTCAATCATCCGCCTTGCGCCGGCCCAACCCTCTTCACCGGGCTGGAACAGCAGGACGACATTGCATTTGAGCTTATCCCGGTTTGCGGATATCCATTTCGCCAGAAGCAGCAGGATTGTCATATGCCCGTCGTGACCGCAGCCGTGCATGACGCCCTTGTTGCGCGAGTGGAAGCGGAATTTATTCTCTTCGGTGTTTTTCATGCCGTCCATGTCTGCCCTGAAGGCAACGGTGTGCGTTGCACCCTTTGCGTAAAACACGGCCTTGAGCCCGACCTCGGCAAGCACCTTCAGCTCATCGGGACGGCAGGATTCTATTATCGGTTTTATATACGCATGAGTTTTACCGAGCGCAAAGCCTATCTCGGGAATTTTGTGCAGGTTCCGCCTTATCTTCACGCAGTCGTCCTTCATGTCGAGTATCTGTTGACATATCTGCATTTTACTTATTCTCCACGGCTATCAGGGTGTCATACCCTTCGTTTTTAGCAAGAGGGTTGCCCTTGAGTCTGAGCAGCCTGAATGCGATATAGGCATCCGCACTCATTCCGGCAAGATTTACAACAAAAACGCAGTAGCACTGCCAGAACACGCCGTCGGGAAGAATAAGCGCCAGCAGCAGAGAGACAAGGCATATTGCAGCCGCCGGGGCGAGGCTTACTATAAGATATCCGCGCCTGTCAAGCCAGCATTTATATTCGACATATGCGCTCATCTTTCCGCGCACGAGGCGTGCCGGCTTGCCCGTGAGTTTTCCGATAAGCGCGCATTTTATAAGCCCCTGCGCAAGAATGCTCAGCACGATGATGTTTATTACGAGAACGAGCCTTACGATAAGGCTGAATATACCGGAGGTATCAAACAGAAGACCTATGTTTTTGCTGACAGCTGCCGGTATAAGGGCAAGCGCCGCAATCAGGACAGGGCCGCCGTAGATGCCGACTGTGAGCTTTTTATCCTTGCCGAGGCTTACGGTTTCCGCCGTGTAGCCGTTCGGCAGTTTGTTTTCGTATACCATTTTCTCAGCGCACCTCCGGCAGAGGAATGCTCCTGTCAAGCAGGACCTTGCCAAAGCACATCAGCGTTATTCCCGAGCTTGCCGGAATTGTTACATCGGCATCGCTCCTGTCGCGGTTTGCCGAGAAAAGATAGACATTTCCGATATAATCCTGGCAGTACTGCTTGCACTTCATGTCGCCGTCAACAAAGAACAGCCCGACATCTCCGTCGTGGATAATCGCGCCGCGCTTGCACAGGGCAACGGCGCCGTCGTGAATGTACGGTTCCATACTGTCGCCGTCTATGCGCACGGCAAAATCGGCATTGCTGTTTTTATCGACCGAGTATTCTTCATAGTCATCGCCGAGAGCGGGGGAGGCGTAGCCTGCCGCCGCCGGTGTGAGATAAAGCGGTATAATTTTGCCCTCATCGGACTTCGGAAGAGCGGCGATGCTCTGCTCATCTCGCGCAAGCTCATAGTCAACTATGGTTTCGACAAGTCCTTTGCCGGCATCGCTCAGGCGGCGGTATTTTTTTATGAACTGCCACTCGTGCAGATCGGGAAGCTTCGGCAGATCGGGGTCACCCTCGCACAGGCGCTCGACCGGAACATCAAGCAGCTTGCAGATATTTATCATCATGTCGAAATCGACCTTTTGATTGTCGCGCTTAACCATGCTGTAGAGCGTCTGCGGAGAAATATTCAGGCGGCGGGAAAGCTCGCTTATGCTCATGCCCTGCTCCCTGAGTATATCCTTGAGCATTGAACCTCTCATACGGGTACACCTCCAAGTATACTTACATAAAATTAGAATATCATTAAACATATATTATGTCAAGGAATAGTGAAGTTTGTTAAAATTATGTATATGCAGATTTGACAGCGGCTACTCCTGGGCGTATCATCGTAAACATGAAAGACCTGATCAAAAAATTTGCCGACAGAACATTTTTGCGTTTTGTGCTTGTGGGCGTCATAAATACGCTCTTCGGCACGGCAGTCATGTTTGTGTTTTATAATGTATTCGGACTGAGCTATTGGCTCAGCTCGGCTTCAAACTATTTTTTCGGCAGTATACTGAGCTATTTTCTCAATAAATACTACACATTCCGTTATAAAAAGCGCAGCTGGCGTGTGGTTGGCCGCTTTGTCATAAACATCAGCGTGTGCTATCTTATAGCCTACGGCATTGCAAAGCCCCTTGTCGCGTCGCTTATGTCCGGCTTTGCGGTGGCTGTTCAGGAAAACGCCGCGATGCTGTGCGGAATGTGCCTGTTTGTTGTGCTCAACTATCTCGGCCAGCGCTTCTTCGCGTTCAAACAGGACAAGGAAGAGAAAAAAGACGAAAATCAGGATAATAAGTGAACAAAAAACCGGTGCTCCCGTGACGGAAGCATCGGTTTAGCTTTTGACTATCTTGTTTTTATCTCGGCATCAGCGAAGTGTCAAACTCCGTCCACGGGAATTTGCGCGGAGGCTTGACCTTGAATGTCATAAATCTGCCCGTAGCGGGATTTGTAAAGCCCAGACTGTACGACCACAGGGCAATATCGCAGCCCTCGTCCTTCCCACCGTACTTCCTGTCGCCGACAAGGGGCATGCGGCGATGGGTAAACTGGGCGCGTATCTGATGCGTGCGGCCGGTGATGAGGTTTATCTCAACCATGCTTCGCTCGCCGTTTGAGCCGAGCAGATGATAGTCAAGCACGGCATCCTGTGAGCCGCGGCAGGGCTTGTTGACAACAAAGGTTTTGCGCTGCTCCTTCGAGCGCAGAAGAATATCCTCCATGCGTCCGCGCCTTTCCTGAGGAACGCCGTTGACAACGGCAAGGTAGGTCTTTTTGAACTCGCCCGAGCGAATCTGGCGGCTGAGCTCCGACGCTGTTTCGGGGTTCTGCGCAAAAACCATCAGTCCCGATACGACCTGGTCGAGCCTGTGCACCGTGCGTATATCCGCGTTTTCATTGCCGAGAGCTTCACGCAGAAGCGACGGCATGCCGCCCGGCTCATCTGTCGATATAACGCCGGCAGGCTTAATCGCAACTATCAGATTGTCATCATAAAATATAATGTCCATGTCTATACTTTATCGCAGCCGCGCCCGTTCGTCAAGCCGCCTTGTCAGACTTTCGGCATATTATTGCAAAACAAATCCAAAACTGCTATAATGCAGACAAATGCGGACAGAAAAATAAAATTGCCAATGCATATAGAGGACAAAAGCGTTGAGTTTTCCTCATTGCCTCCCCTGTGTAAGGGGAGGGGGACCGCTTGCGGTGGTGGGGTTGCAGACTAAGGCCGATGTGCGATAGAACCGATTGCGTCTTAGATAAGGACAACCCCTCAGTCAGCTATCGCTGACAGCTCCCCTTACACAGGGGCGCCAAGGACATAGACTCTGCTCTTGCCGTTCTATTTCACAAATGCGCCAAGGACATGGGTTCTACACTCGCCGGTCTATTTTGACTGCATACTTATATCCCAACGCAAAACAAGTGACTATAGATTATAGTGCAAAGACGTCCTCGTTGCCTTTCTCTATGTAAAAACATTAGAACAGGATTGAGTTTTCCTCATTGCCTCCCCTGTGTAAGGGGAGGGGGACCGCTTGCGGTGG
>CAVAPG010000017.1:14595-24122 GCA_963590435.1 bacterium | reverse complement strand
GCTTGACGCACTGTTTTGAATGCTGTTTTAACCGTGACAGGCAACCCCTCAGTCACCTCCGGTGACAGCTCCCCTTACACAGGGGAGCCATGAGCGGTGGGTTATTCTCCGTCTTTTTTGCGGAGGGCGGCCTCGAAGCGGCGGCGGGCCTCTTCGTATTCACGGCGGGCCTTTTCGTAATCGCTTCGGCGTGTTTCCGCCTCAAGCTGCTCGGCCTCTTCATTCAGGCGGCGTGTCTGCTCGGCAAGCTCGTCAATTTCCTCCTTGGTGGGTGCATCGGAGACAGTCTGTTCAACACTCTGAGCACTTTCGGCGGTCGCTTCGGGCTGTTCCGGCTCTATTATATTCGCCTGCTCGGCGAGCTTTTGCTCCTTGCGGCGCTGACGGGGAGAGATATAGTCGGCGTCATCATCGTCATCCTCCTCGTCTGTCTCGTCGGAGGCAGCGAGCGGTGCATTCTGTTCGTCATTTTCGGCTTCTTCGGATTTTTTCACCACGCCGTTTACGGCGCCGTTATATGCCTTTCCGCACACAAGCGCGACAATAAGTGCAACAATCGACACTCCAAGCAGAACAAGCATCGCAATTAGCTGCTGCTTTCCGCTGCCCGAGCCGTCGGACAGGCAATACACGAAGCTGCGGTAGCCTTTTGACAGGCCGTAGATATTCATTCCGAGGGTGGCGAGGGCCGTGAGCCCGTCTGCACCCGTGGCGGCGTAGATTCTTGTTTTGTTGGGCTTTACTGCCGCAAGAACTCCGATAACACCGGCAATAATTCCGATGATGCTGACTATGCGCAGGATATTATACAGGTTCTGGCGAACATCCATCTCGTCATTGAGCTTATCCGCATCATCCTCGACATATTCGCGTGCGGCGGCAATTACGGATTCGTAATCCGTTTCATCTTCGACAAGCTCTGCGATGCCGTCATTTTCCATGAGGACCTCTATGCCCGATTTGACGGCGGTTTCGACATTGTCCTGCTGGGTAAGTGAATCCTTGAGCTCGTTCATTTTCTCGACATTGTCGTTCAGCTGCTGCTGACCGGCGTTGAGCTGACTCTTGGCGCTTGCAAGCTGTGCCTTGCCGTTATCGAGCTGCGCCTTTGCGGCATCGAGCTGTGCCTTGCCGTCATCAAGCTGAACCTTCGCGGCGGCAAGCTGAGTTTTGCCGTCCTCTATCTCTTTCTCGGCGGCGGCAATCTGGGTGTTGGCCTCGGCAAGGGCGGCCTGACCGTCCTCATATTCCTTCATTGCGGCCTTGACCTCGTCAAGCGTTGTAAAGCCGAACTGCGATAAAATTCCCGATACGAGCGATTCAACGCCTGTCAGTCCGAGGCTGTCAATTCTGTCATAGACCTTCTTGGCTCTCTCATAGGACTCCGTTGCATCGTCGAGCTGCTGCTGGGCGGCATCACGCTGAGCCTTTGCCTCGTTAAGCTGTGCTTCGCCGTCGGAGAGCTTCTTTTCCGCCGCCTGATACTCGGCAAGCTTTTCGTTATACTCCTTCTCGGCGGCATCATACTGGGCCTGACCCGAGGCAATCTTGGCCGCGCCCTCGTTGTACTCCTGCGTACCCTGGGTCAGCTGCTCTGTGCCCTTCTGATCGGTCACGACCGATTCGGTGTATTCCTTTTCATCTTCGGCGTTATCATCCTCGGTCTCGCGCAGTTCCTTGACTCGCTCCTCGAGGACATCGACAAAGTCAATAATATCCGCCTTCTGCCCGCGCTTGTAGCGCACGATGTCCGACAGATCATCCGAGCCGTTTCCGGCGGCAATCACGCCGAACACTGAGGATGCCGCAAGCAGTATGCTCAGAATTATCAGCAGTGTTCTTTTCATTTCTTATATCTTCCTTTCCCGTTCGAAGGCACATCTTTCCCCCGATGCCCCCGATTTATTACCCGATTTATTAGATATGAGATATTACTTCTTATTTCTGACGGCGACGTCCTCGATATCCTCGGCAAAAAGCGGAGGCAGACGAAGCCGCGTTTTTCTCAATGTCGTGCGTGAAATGAACCTGTCGCCCCATACAAGCACCTGCGGCAGGACAAGCAGGACAAGCAGGAGTGATATTATCGTGCCGCGTCCGAGCACAAGTCCGATGACGGACGTGATGCTCTCGGTGCTTATAAAGCCTATGAGCAGGCCTGCAATGACCAGTATGCTTCCGCTTGTCAAAAGCGTGGGCAAGGCTCCGTTGAGCGCAAGGCGTATGGACTTGCGGCGCGAAACATTCTGCCGGCGCAGAACGAGATAACGGTTTGAAACGACGATTGCGTAGTCGATATTCGCGCCCATCTGAATCGCGCTTACTATCAGATAGCCGACAAAGAATATTTTGTTATTCAGGAAATACGACAGGGAGAAGTTCAGCCAGATGCTGCCCTGAATGACCGCGATGAGAAGAACGGCCAGACCTGCCGAGCGGAAAGCGAACATTACGACCAGAACAACGAACACCGCCGACAGCACGCTGACGAGAATATTATCCGTTGAGAACGACTCCTCAAGATCGCGCGAGGCAGTTGCGTCGCCCGTGACATAGACATCATCGCCGTAATAGCTTTCGGCAATATCATGAATCTCGCTTACAAGTGCGTAGCTTTCGTCCGACTGCACCTCGGTTGCCGAATAGACAAGCATGCGGCTGTAGTTTTTGCCCTGAAGCTGAGCTTTTGCCTCGGACAGCTGCGTGTACAGGCTCTCGATCGTGTCGAGCTTATCCTGAGATATATCAATGCTTCCGTCCTCTGCGACCTCGTACAGGAACATGAACAGGTCAATAAGCGGAATTTTATACGAGCGCATATCCGACTGCACCAGATCGTAATCCGAATGCCGCGCCGCGTAATAGACGAACAGTGCCGACGCCGTCGTGTCGTCAAGCTCGGCAAGCGACGAAAATTCCTCAATTGTCAGCTTATCGCTGAGTCTGTAATCGTCAATGACCTTGACCGAGGCTATGCCCAGAACGGAGCTTACATCGTCAAGCTGCGCAATCTCGTCGAGCATCTGCGCTTCCTTTTCGTAATCGCCCGTGGGGACTATGAGCGCCATCGTGTTTTTGTTGCCGAAGGTGTTTATTATCTCCTGATGCGCCTTTTGCGTATCGTTCAGGCGCAGGGGATAGTCATCGCTGTAGTTATACGAATACGGGCACATGCTCGAGAAGAAAAATGCCGCGACGGCAACACAGATGAATATCGGCGGCACTATCTTGTGCGTTTTCCACGCGAAACGGCCGATGAAATTTATATTCGGCATGAAATTGCGGTGCTTTGTTTTTTCTATCGCCTTGCCGAACATCATCAGAAGCCCCGGCGTGAGCGTGAAGACGGTGAACATCGAAATGAAGATTGCCTTTATGAGCACCTTGCCGAGGTCACCGCCGAGACCGAACTGCATAAATGTCATTGCCACAAGGCCGCCGATTGTCGTCAGCGAGGATGAGGCAATCTCGGGTATTGCCTTCGAAACGGCCTCAATTGCCGCCTCATACGGGGCATGCTGCTGCTTTTCCTCGGCAAAGCGATTGCAGAGGATTATGGCATAGTCTATCGCCAGAGCAAGCTGAAGAATGAGAGTTACGGAGTTTGCAACATAGGATATCTCCTTGAACAGGAAGTTGGTTCCCTGCTGGAGAGCCGCGGCGGCAGCAAAAGTAATGAGCAGAACCGGCACCTCGGCATAGCTGCGCGATGTAATCAGCAGAAGAATGATAACCGTGATGACGCTGAATATGCCGACAATTATCATCTCGCCGAGCAGCATGTCATTAAAATCGGTCCCGACCTCGGTGTACAGCGCCGTATCGTCGGCATCATAGCGTGAGTTTACGAGCGTTTCCATATCCGAGAGAGCCTGCGTGCTCACCTCGTCCTCCGAATCTCCGGCGAAGGTCACGGAAATGAGCGCGTCGTTGGATTTATAATGCTCCCGGGTATCGTCGAAATCGGCAGAGCGTATGCCGTCAATTTCGGAAAGCTCCTGCGAGAAGGCAAGTGCATCGTCGTATGATATGTTTTTTATCATAAGCTCCGCCGTCGCATAGGTGACAAACTCGCCGTCCATTGCATTGAGTCCGCGCCGTGTTTCCGTCTCCTCCGGCAGGAAATGATACAGATCGCTTTCGACATTCGTCAGGCGCATCGTATAAACCGAAAGGCACGCGGCAAGTATGAAAACGATAAGAATAAGCTTTCTGCTGTCGATAATAAATTTGGCTAATTTATGCATTCGTCTCTCCCGTTGAGATGTAGTAACAAGCGATGCAAATCCGCTTATCCGAAATTAGATTACGTGTCTATTTATTTTATTACAAACCCGAAAAAACATCAAGACAAATTAGTCAAAATTTTGCCGATTGATGGGAATAAAAACACTCCGTTTACCACACATGGCGATAAACGGAGCTTTGATGATTTAAAATATCATTTTTATCTTTATCCGACTGCGGCTTCGAGCTTTTCTATGCCGATGCGGATACGGTGCAGAGTTTCATCCTTGCCGAGGATGCGGCAAATCTCAACCGCGCCGCCGGGCGTTACCGCCTTGCCTGCCGCCGCGATGCGCACGGGCCACATGACCTTTGCGTTTTTGCACTCACACTTTTCCGCCATGTCGGTCATGGCAGACAGAATATTTTCATCGCGCCAGTCGGCAATGCCCTCAAAAACCGGCAGCATGGCGCGGAGCATCTCCAGTGAGCCTGCCTCATCGGTCTTGCTCTTTTTATGGACATACAGCGCCGTGTCGTACTCGGGCAGCTCATCGAAGAAATCGAGCTTTTCCGGAATATCCGTGAGCACCTCGGTGCGCTGCTGCAGCAGAGCTGCTATTGCGGCGGCATCGGTTTCCGGTTTTTTCACAGCCTGACGGATAAACGGCTCGGCTGCCTTTGCAAATGCCTCGGGGCTCATTGCGCGGATGTATTCGGCGTTAAAATACTTGAGCTTTTCTATATCGAATATTGCCGGGGACTTTGAAATGCCCTTTATATCGAATATCTCCGCCATCTCCTGCATGGAGAATATCTCCCGCTCGCCGCCGGGGCTCCAGCCGAGGAGCGCGACATAGTTGACAACGGCATCGGTGAGATAGCCCTGCGCTATCAGGTCCTCATACGAGGGGTCGCCGTGGCGCTTTGACATTTTATTGTGCGCATCGCGCATGACAGGCGAGCAGTGGACATATGCCGGCACATCCCAGCCGAAGCCCTCATAGAGAAGATTATACTTCGGCGAGCTCGACAGATACTCCGAGCCGCGCACGACATGCGTTATGCCCATGAGATGGTCGTCGATTACATTGGCGAAGTTATATGTCGGCAGTCCGTCACGCTTTATGAGCACCTGATCATCCAGCGTCGAGTTTTCAACCGTTATATCTCCGAAAATTTCATCATGGAAGGTCGTGCTGCCCTCCTCGGGTATCTTCTGGCGCACGACATACGGCTGTCCGGCGGCAAGCCTTGCATCGCTTTCCTCGCGGCTCATGCTGCGGCAGGGGTCGGCAGCTTTTTCAAAGCCCTCTGTTTCCTCCTGCTTTTCGCAGAAGCAGCGGTAGGCATGCCCTTTTTCGATGAGCAGCTCGGCATATTTGCCGTAAAGTCCGCGGCGCTCGGTCTGAACATACGGTCCGACAGGACCTCCGACATCGGGACCCTCGTCGTGGTCAAGGCCGCACTCGGCCATGGTGCGATAGATGACATCGACCGCGCCTTCAACATAGCGCTCCTGATCGGTGTCCTCAATGCGGAGGATGAACTTTCCTCCGTTGTGGCGGGCAATCAGCCACGTGTACAGCGCCGTGCGCAGATTGCCTACGTGCATATAGCCCGTGGGGCTGGGAGCAAATCTTGTGCGCACTTCGCCCTTGGGAATGCGCGCCTCGTTCTGCTCAAACCATGTCATATCCATGAACTTTTCCTCCGAAAGATTATTTATCTGAATACAATAACAGTGTAAAATGCTTTTTTGCTGTTGTCAAGTGAGAACTAAAATGGTAGAATGCTATTTTAGATTAGTATAGGAGATAGCTCAAATGGAAGAGATAAAAAAGAAAATCATGCTGTCGGGCATCCAGCCCTCGGGAGATCTGCATCTGGGCAACTATCTGGGTGCGGTGAAAAACTGGGCGGCAAGAGCCGAGGAGTTTGACTGCTATTATTTTATGGCAGACCTTCACACTCTCACCGTGCGTCAGGATCCCAAGCTGCTTCGCCGCCGCAGTCTTGAGCAGCTGGCTCAGTATATCGCCTGCGGCATAGATCCGGAAAAAAATGTTCTGTTTCTGCAAAGCCACGTGCATGAGCACGCCGAGCTCGGCTGGATACTCAATTGCTACACCATGTTCGGTGAGCTCAGCCGCATGACGCAGTTCAAGGATAAATGCGCCAAAAACGCCGACAATATAAACGGCGGTCTGTTCACCTACCCCAGCCTCATGGCGGCGGATATTCTGCTGTATCAGGCCGATTACGTCCCGGTCGGCGAGGACCAGCGCCAGCACTGCGAGCTTACGCGCGATATCGCCGTGCGCTTTAATAATATATACGGCGAGACCTTCAAGGTCCCCGAGGCATATGTCCCCAAGGCGGGCGCCAGAGTTATGGGTCTGGGCAATCCGTCCTCGAAGATGAGCAAATCCGACCCCAACGGCTGTGTGTTCCTCATGGAAAAGCCCGAGGATATAGCCCGCAAGTTCAAGCGCGCCGTCACGGATTCGGACACGGAAAACTGCGTGCATTTCGATATGCAAAACAAGCCCGGAGTTTCAAACCTCATGAACATTTACTCCGCCGTCACCGGCAAAAGCTTCGAGGAGATCGAGCGTGAGTTTGAGGGAAAGGGCTACGGCGTGTTCAAACCGGCTGTCGGCGACGCCGTCATAGAAACCCTGCGTCCGATTCGCGAGGAGGCAACGCGGCTGCTTAACGACAAGGCCTATCTGTGCAATGTGTACACCGAGGGTGCGCAGAAGGCGAGCTTCATCGCCCGCAAGACCCTGCGCAAGGTCTACAAAAAGGTCGGTCTCGTAGAAAAGCCATTTTAATTAATCCGGAGATATTACTGACATGATAGATCTCAGCATTGACACCTGGAAGAGCATACTGCTGGCACTTTGCGTTGCGTTTATAATCTCATTTGCCGTGACCCCCGTTGTCAGCTCGTTTGCCAAAAAGGTCGGAGCGATTGACATCCCCGACAACAAAAGGCACATTCACTCGCACCCCATTCCGCGCATGGGCGGACTTGCAATATTCATAGGCTTCCTGCTGTCGGTTCTGCTGTTTGCGGATATCACCCAGCAGGTGCGCGGCATTCTCATGGGTGCGGTTCTGATTGTCGTCGTCGGCGCAATTGACGATGTGCTCAACCTCAACGCATGGCTCAAGTTCTGCGTGCAGATAGTCGCGGCGGTCATCGCCGTGCTGTCGGGCGTTATTATAAATGTCGTGTCAAACCCCCTGCTGATAACAAGCGAGCAGGCAGTGACAATCGGCATTCTGGCAGTTCCCATAACGGTATTATGGATAGTCGGCGTTACAAACTCGGTTAACCTTATCGACGGGCTTGACGGACTTGCCTGCGGCGTTTCGGCGATTGCCTCGCTTACCATGCTGGTCGTGTCGCTGCTCGTTTCCGATGCCAATATAAACGTCGCGGTTATTCTTGCCGCGCTCGTCGGCAGCTGCCTCGGATTTATTCCGTATAATCTCAATCCGGCGAAGATATTCATGGGCGACACGGGCGCATTGCTGCTCGGCTATGTGCTGGCTACGGTTTCCGTCATCGGAATGTTCAAGTTCTACGCGATTGTGACCTTTGTTCTTCCGGTGCTTGCCCTGGCCGTTCCGCTTTCGGACACGATATTTGCCTTCACGCGCCGCATAATGCACGGGCAGAGCCCCTTCCACGCCGACAGAGGCCACTTCCACCACAAGCTGCTGGACATGGGCCTTAATCAGAAGCAGGCGGTCGCCGTTTTATACGCCGTATCTGCCATTCTCGGCCTTGCGGCGGTGCTGCTGACATCAACAGGTCCGGTGCGCATCGTGGTTGCGCTTATTGCCTTTGCCATAGCCGTGTGCATCTGGCTGTTCGTTTTCAGAAACAACAATAACATTCATCCTCTGCCGCACGAAAAGCCGGAGGAGAAAAGCGATAAGGACGGTGGAAGCAATGAGCAAAATTAAAGTCATGTCCGTTTTCGGCACCCGTCCGGAAGCGATAAAAATGGCGCCGCTCGCCCTGGAGCTGCAGCGCCGCGACAGCATCGAAAGCCTTATATGCGTGACCGCACAGCACCGCGAAATGCTCGACTCGGTAATGAACTGCTTCGGCATAAAGGCCGACGCCGATCTTAATATCATGGGCAAGAATCAGACGCTTACCGATGTTACGGTAAAAGCTCTCAAGGGTCTTGAGGGCTGCTTTGCCGAGTTTAAGCCCGATCTCGTCCTCGTCCACGGCGACACGAGCACGACGTTTTCCGCGGCCCTTGCCGCGTTTTATGCGAAAATTCCCGTCGGACATGTTGAGGCAGGCCTTCGCACATACGACCGCTACAGTCCCTTCCCCGAGGAGATGAACCGCTGCCTTGTCGGGCGCATTGCGTCCCTGCACTTTGCCCCGACCTCGAAAAATGCGGAAAACCTGCGCCGCGAGGCCGTCACGGGAGATATATTCGTAACCGGCAACACGGTTATAGACGCGATGAAATACACCGTCGGCGACGGAACGCTCACGTCCGCGGAGCTTAAAAATGTCGATTTTTCCAAGCGCGTTATCGCCATGACCTGCCATCGCAGGGAAAATTACGGCGAGCCTATGAAAAACATCTTTTCCGCAGTGCGCGCCATTGCGCTTGAGCATGATGATATAGAGATCGTCTACCCCGTGCATCTGTCGCCGATCGTGCGCGGCGCGGCAGGCGAATATCTTGCGGATCTTCCGAATGTTCATCTTATAGAGCCGCTTGACGCGATGGATATGCACAGACTCATGAGCGCAAGCTACATGGTCATGACCGACTCCGGCGGAATTCAGGAGGAAGCTCCCTCGCTCGGCAAGCCGGTTCTGGTTCTGCGCAGGGAAACCGAGCGTCCCGAGGCCGTTGCCGCAGGCACGGTCAAGCTCACGGGAGTCGAGCGCGACGATATTATCCGTGACGCAAACGAGCTGCTCACCGGCGGCGAGACATACCGGCGCATGGCACATGCGGTTAACCCCTACGGCGACGGAAAAGCCTGCAAGCGCATCGCCGATGCCATTGAATATTCCTTCGGTCTGAGAAATAACCGACCCGATGAATTTTCATCGTCTTCAAATTAATTTAAAATTATTACCGGGAGTTCATGCAATCAACATACTCCCGGCTTTTTAACACTCGGCATATCAGAGCAGATTATTTTGTAATTTACGCAGATTTTACATTACAAAGGTATTTTACATTACGCTTTACAAGTAAAATTAAAGCAAAGCGAGGTAATGACAATGATTTATTGTGTTGAAG
>CAVAPG010000017.1:0-14585 GCA_963590435.1 bacterium | reverse complement strand
ATCAGAGATCTGATGATATACACGCTCAATGCATCGGGTTTTCAGGCCGAGGGCTTTGAAAACGCGCGCGAATTTTACTCCGCGCTGACCGAGACATTGCCCGAGCTTATTCTGCTTGATATTATGCTCCCGGGAGAGGACGGCATATCCATACTCAAAAGGCTCAAGGCCGATGCCAGGACAGCCGATATCCCCGTTATTATGGCGACGGCAAAGGGCAATGAATACGACAAGGTTATAGGTCTTGACCTCGGCGCGGACGACTATCTTTCCAAGCCCTTCGGAATGATGGAAATGGCCTCCCGTGTGCGCGCCGTTCTGCGCCGCAGCGGAAGAGCGGCCCCTGCAAAGCAGGATAAGATTATCAGCATCGGCGGACTTGAAATGAACCTCAACGAGCACACGGTTACCGCCGACGGGCACAGGGTTCAGCTCACGCTCAAGGAGTATGAGCTTCTGCACACATTCATGACAAACCCCGGCAGGGCCTTCACGCGCGAGCAGCTGCTTGCAACGGTCTGGTGCGAGGATTTTATGGGCGAGACGCGAACCGTGGATGTTCACGTGGGAACCCTTCGTCAGAAGCTCGGCGACTGCGGCAGATATATACGCACAGTGCGCGGAGTGGGCTACCGAATGGAGGCGTAAAGCATGACCAAACGCATTTTCAAATCTATATTTCTCGTTGCGGCAATCGTCCTGCTGGCATCGTTTGTGCTCATAACCGGCGTATTATACGAATATTTTTCAAACAAGCAGATGGATCAGCTCAACATGCAGACCCACCTTGCCGCACAGGGAGTCGAGGTCGCCGGCGAGGGCTATTTTTCCGACATGGATATAGACGGCTGCCGCATAACATGGATTGCCGCCGACGGAACCGTCCTGTATGACAGTCAGGCCGAGCAGTCGGACATGGAAAATCACGCTGACCGCGAAGAGGTGCGCGAAGCATTCGAATCAGGCCACGGTGAGAGCATGAGATACTCGACCACACTCATGGAGCGTCAGCTTTATTCGGCAGATCTTCTGCCCGACGGCACGGTAGTGCGCCTTTCGGATATGCAGTATACTCCGCTGACGCTTATCCTCGGAATGATTCAACCCGTTGTTATAATCGCCCTGCTGGCGCTTCTGCTTTCGATGATGCTGGCATCGCGGATGTCCAAGCGCGTGGTAAAGCCCCTCAATGAGCTCTGCCTTGACGACGCCGAAAAGATTGACACATATCCCGAGCTCACGCCGCTCACCGATAAGCTCAGAAGCCAGCAGAATCAGCTGCGCGAGCAGGAAAATGAGCTCCGCCGCCGCCGTGATGAATTCGACGCGGCAACCGGCAACATGACCGAGGGTCTGGTCGTTCTCAATGAGCAGGGCCATATCCTGAGCATCAACAAATCGGCAACACATGCGCTTAATATAAGCAAATACTGCATCGGAAGCAGCATCCTCAGCTTAAACGATACCCCCCAGCTGCGCGAGCTTATCGAAAAGGCGCTCGGCGGCGAGCACTGCGAGGCGCATATCACGCTCGGCGGCATAAGCTACAGGTTCTATGCCAGCCCTGTTCTGTCAGGCGATAAAATTTCCGGCGCGGCACTGCTGATGCTCGACACAACCGAAAAGGAAAAGGCCGAACAGCTTCGCCGTGAATTTTCCGCAAACGTATCGCATGAGCTGAAAACGCCTCTGCACACCATCTCCGGCTGCGCGGAGCTTCTGGCAAACGGAATAGTAAAGCCCGAAGATGTCCCCCACTTCCTCAGCCAGATTCAGTCCGAGGCAAAACGCATGATTTCGCTCATTGAGGACATCATCAAGCTGTCCCACCTCGACGAGGGTGCCGAGGATATGCAGCGCGAGGACATTGATCTTCTCTCCGTTGCACGACGTGAGGCCGACAATCTTGCCCAGGCAGCCGAAGACGCCGACGTGAAACTTACGGCCTCCGGCGAGAGCGTTGTCATAAACGGCATACCTCAGCTTCTCAACGCGATAGTCCACAATCTCTGCGAAAACGCGATAAAATACAACCGCCCGGGCGGCTTTGCAAGCGTAAATGTCCGCCGTGAAGGTTCCTCCGCACTCCTGACAGTCGAGGACAACGGCATCGGCATACCGTCCGATCAGCAGGATCGGATATTCGAGCGCTTCTACCGCGTCGATAAAAGCCACTCCAAGGAGGTCGGCGGCACCGGCCTGGGCCTGTCAATCGTAAAGCACGCGGCGTCACTGCACAATGCCGCGATAAGCGTAAGCTCTGTGCCGGACAAGGGCACGAAGATTGAAATCGCCTTCCCGATGTAATAAAATCAGATTGTGTATAGAAAATGCCCGACTCGGTTACAAGTCGGGCATTTTGGGTTCGTATTGACTTTTTATGGGGATAGATATCAGTCTATTCCCTTCTGTTCGTTGGTTTCAAAGCATGATTTGTCGTTTTCCCAGCCCTTATCGACGAGCCAGTAGTGATACTCGGCGTCCTCGGCGTTGAGCTCCTCCTCGGTCAGGGCGACATCGCGGCTTCTGTCACGCTTGAGCTGGCGCTCGTAATTATATAAATCCATGAGCGTGAAGCCGAGACCCATCTCTTCGGCTATGGGGATGAGCACATCCTCGACGACCGATTCGCGGATCTCGAGGCTGCCGGGATACATCATTTCAGCCTGCTCGACCCTTGCGCGCAGTTCGGGGTCGCTGTCGTATTGCTGCAGAAATTTTATGACATTAAGATTGAGATTCAAGGCCGGCTCCTTTCAGCAAAGGCGGAAGCCTGCGGGGATGCTGTCATCGAGCATCAGCAGATGCAGCTCTTCCTTGCCGTCGTGCTCATGCACTGCGGAGATAAGCATACCACAGGAATCCTCACCCATCATCTTGCGGTTGGGCAGGTTGAGGATTGCAACGACGGTCTTGCCGACAAGCTGCTCGGGCTCGTAAAACTCATGTATTCCGGAGAGAATCTGGCGCGGCGTGCCCGTGCCGTCATCGAGCTTGAACTTCAGAAGCTTCTTGCTTTTTTTCACTGCCTCGCAGGAGAGAACTTTGCACACGCGCATATCGCATTTTGCAAACTCGTCAATCGTAACGGGCGGCTCAATGGGATCAAACGCCGGCTTTGCCGGAGCATTCATCTTCTCAAGCTCGGCCAGGGCCTTTTCCATATCAAGGCGCGGGAAGAGCGTTTCGCCCTTGCAGACGGTCACATTCGCCGGAAGGACACCGAACACGGCGGCGCTATCCCAGCTTGAGCACTTGGAGCAGGCACCGATCTGTGCAAATGCCTTCTCGCAGCTTTCGGGAATAAACGGCTTGAGCATGATAAGGCTTATGCGCAGGCACTCGAGCAGATTATACAGTACGCTTGCCAGACGCGCCTTTTTGCTCTCGTCCTTTGCAAGCTGCCAGGGTGCTGTCTCGTCGATATATTTATTCGCACGCTGGATGAGCTTGAACACCTCTTCAAGGGCAAGGTGAAGCTGCAGCTTATCCATCTGCTGCTCGTATTTTTCGCGGGTCTCTGCGGCAAGCCGGACAAGCTCGTCATCGAGAGGGGCGGCCTCGCGCTCGGTCGGCATGGTGCCGCCGAAATATTTCTCGACCATCGCGGTTGTGCGCGACACGAGGTTTCCGAGGTCGTTTGCAAGGTCGGTGTTTATTGTGGATATAAGCAGCTCGTTTGAGAAGTTGCCGTCAGAGCCGAAGGGGAAGGTGCGCAGAAGGAAGAAGCGCAGTGCGTCAACGCCGAACATATCCGCGAGCTTATACGGATCGACAACGTTGCCCTTGGACTTGCTCATCTTGCCGCCGTCGATAACCAGCCAGCCGTGACCGTAAACCTTCTTCGGCAGGGGCATCTCCATGCTCATGAGCATTGCAGGCCAGATAATCGAGTGGAAGCGGACTATCTCCTTGCCGACGATGTGAACATCAGCCGGCCAGTATTTATCGTAATCATCGTATTTATCGTTGAAGAAGCCAACAGCGGAGGTGTAGTTAAACAGCGCGTCAACCCAGACATAGACGACATGACCCGGGTCGAAATCAACGGGGATGCCCCATTTGAAGCTGGTTCTGGACACGCACAGGTCCTCAAGGCCCGGCTTTATGAAGTTGTTTATCATCTCGTTGACACGTGAGGCAGGCTCGAGGAAGGTTCCCGTCTCCAGCAGTTCCTGAACGGGCTTTGCGTATTTGCTGAGGCGGAAGAAGTATGCCTCCTCCTCGGCGTAATGCACCTCGCGGCCGCAGTCGGGGCATTTGCCGTCCTTGAGCTGGCTTTCGGTCCAGAAGCTCTCGCACGGGGTGCAGTACATTCCCTTATATGCGCCCTTGTATATATCGCCTTTGTCGTACATTTTCTTGAAGATGCGCTGAACGGCCTGGACATGGTAATCGTCCGTTGTGCGGATGAAGCGGTCGTTTGAGATGTTCATGAGCTTCCACAGGTCGGTGATTCCGCCGGGGCCCTCGACTATTTTATCGACAAACTCCTTCGGTGTAAGACCGGCCGCCTTGGCCTTTTCCTCTATCTTCTGGCCGTGCTCGTCGGTACCTGTCAGAAACAGAACATCATAGCCGCACATTCGCTTATAGCGTGCGATTGCGTCTGTTGCCACGGTGCAGTAGGTGTGGCCGATGTGCAGCTTATCCG
The DNA here is from genome assembly GCA_963590435.1 of bacterium. GTDB lineage: Bacteria > Bacillota > Clostridia > Oscillospirales > Oscillospiraceae > F23-B02. Next base: position 9,931 of record CAVAPG010000017.1, on the reverse strand, counting down.
AGGGATAATAAATCGGCGTTGTGATATAAAACTTTCTCTTTTCCATTAAATATCTCTCCATTCATTTAAGGATCTGTTGATGCAGTTTCTGCAGGTTCTTCTGACGGGGTCGGTGACGGGGTCGGGGTTGCCGTCGGGGTCGGTGTGGTTGTTGCCGTAGGCCACTGAATATTTTCGGAATGATAGTGATAGTAGCTGCTGGCTTCCTTGTTGCGGCTTATAAGATTCCCGTCTTTATCGTAAACGCAGCGATAGGTCACGGCTCCGGTGCCTATTGCAACGCTCGGATACGTTGTGTCATACACTGTCCAGTGTGAGTTTTCAACTTTGACGTAGCTTCCGTCTACATCGGTGCCCCATATCTCGACCGTGAGCTTGCGGTTTTCGCATTTCGTCACAATCTTAATCGGGAATTCGCGGTTGTTCTTGAACTTGAACTCCGGTCCGCCCCAGCTTACGGTTGCGTCCATTCCCCAAGGGACATAGGACACGGCAAAGCCGTGCTCGTCGCGGGCGACAATCTCGAGATTTGCGTACAGCGCCGCGCAATAGAGCGTCGATGAGGTCTGGCATATACCGCCGCCTATCTCCTGAACGACCTTTCCGCCTGCGTATGCGCTTGCGGATTTAAAGCCTGCCTCCGCCGTGCGCTTGCCGACGACCGTGTTATATGAGAACGTCTCGCCGGGAGCAAGGATATATCCGTTTATCTTCTCCGCCGAAAGCTCGACATTCGTGGCCCTGTTTTCCGTGCTGGATGTATAAGTTGTCGTCATGGTGCCGAGCTTGTCGGCAAAAAGCATTTTGTCAAGCTGCTCGGCCGTATATTTCGGTTCGGTTACGGTCAGCGGTATCTTCACCGTCTCGCCGTTTTCGGCCTTCTCCCAGAGCTTTTGCGCCTGCTTGACATCAAACTCTATGCCGACGCTGCTCTCGGTGGCCTTCTGCGTTTCGGGATCATACTGCGCATCCTGAACTTCCGTGCATATCTCCTCGTGCAGTGCTTCGAAATCGGGCTCCTCTGCGCTGTCCGGGGCTGTGCCATAGCTTAAGCTGTCATTTCCCTCGGCGAAGGCGCCTATTATCGCCTTGCAGAGCTCGTCTGCGTCTATATCCACCGTCTCCGCGCCCTTTATCATCTTGAGCACCGCGTTTTCGGTGTCGACCTCATAGCCCTTGCCCATTCGCTCGTTGTAATCTGCAAGCGCCTTATCCACAGCCGCGCGCACGCCATCAGCGTTTGCCTCCTGCATGATATCGCTTTGTGAGACGCCGCCCGTTATGCATTTGAAATAGCACACGAGGTCATCTATCGGCTGTCCGCTGTGGCCGTAGTCATAGGCTGCCTGCGCAGCCTCGGCGCAGCTGATATCCATTCCCGCCTGCTTGGCGGTTACCGTGAATGTATACTCGCCCGGGAGCGTAACCTTGACAGAGCGCTCATCCGCGCTCCAGCCGGCCTTTTCAAGTGCCGCCGTTGCCTGAGCGACCGTCATATCGCCGATTGAAACTCCTCCGAGCGTCATATTGGGATGTATTTTATCCGAATGCCCTGCAAGATATCCTCCGCCGCAGGCCGCGGCGGCAAGCAGAATGCAGACGGCGGCAATGATGCATATCGTCTTTTTGGCACTGCCCTTTTTCTTCACTTTTTTTGCGGTGGCGGTTTTCTTTGCGGTTTTCTTTGTTGCTTCGTGCTTTCCTTTTGCCATGCCGTGCCCCCTCAGCTGTTGATCTTGTCGCGATAAACGGATGTAAACCGTTCATATTCGCCCTGCGGAAGCTCCTGCTTTTTCTCCTGAAGGAAGGCATCGCGCATCCACGGGTTGTTTTCGACCCTCGCGCCCGTCTGAGCCTCCAGAACCGCGTTTATGAGAACATTGGAAATGAGAAATCCCGCCGGGGTCAGATGCCAGCGATTCTCATTGCGCTCTGCCCAGCCCTTTCTCTCAAACAGCTCAAAGGTCTCCTCAATCGGGGCCCAGTCGCTGCGGTAAATTTTATGATATTCCTCCTCGGAAACACCGTGAACGGTTCTCATGCCGAGCATGAGATATTCCGAGCCCTTCTGGACGGGGACTATCTGCTCGTATTCATCGATTATCATGCTGTCTCCGACGACGGCGGAAACATATCTGTCCAGATCGCGCACATAGCTGTAGCGCACGCCGCCGACGCAGGAATGCGCGCCCGGTCCGAAGCCCATATAATCATCAAGCTGCCAGTATTTCAGGTTGTGCCGCGATTCGTAGCCGGGGACCGCGAAATTTGAAATTTCATACTGCTTAAGTCCGAAGTGGGCCAGAGTATCTACCGTGTACAGATACATATCCGCCTGCTCATCCTCGTCGGGAATAAGCGGCGAGCCGAGATAGCTGCGATACATGGGAGTTCCCTCCTCAAGCTTCAGTCCATAGCATGAGATATGCTCCGGATGCAGCTCAAGCGCACGCGAGAGCGTTTCCGCCCAGTCGCCGCGCGTCTGGCTCGGCAGTCCGTATATAAGATCGATGCTCACATTTTCAAAGCCTGCCTCACGGGCAGTGTCAACGGCAATCTCCGCCTGACGGAAATTGTGCCTGCGGCCGATAATCTTAAGAATATCGTTGTTTGCCGACTGCACGCCGATTGACAGCCTGTTTACGCCCTCCGAGCGCAGAAGCTTGAGCTCGTCGAGCTTTGTAGTGTCGGGGTTTGCCTCAACGGTTATCTCCGAATCAAGGCGCACGTTTCCTATGCGCTTGAGCTCGTCGAGTATCTCGACTATGCGCTTTGCCCCGTAGCAGCTGGGCGTGCCGCCGCCTATGTAGATGCTGTCGATCTCATAGCTTTCCATCGCGTCGGCCGACTCGCTTATGTGCGACAGCAGCGCCGACTGATAGTCCGGCATACGCTGCTTGCCGCCGGCGATTGAATAGAAATCGCAGTAGCTGCATTTTGAAACGCAGAACGGTATGTGAATGTAAATTCCAAGTCTGTCTCTCATGTTTCCGAAGGCGAATTAACGCTTCTCCTATACATTTATTGCGGTATCCCGACCGGAAACTTCGGCGGAAACCGATACGTTTCGCATCCGGCAGGTGCAAAGCCGTGTTGTGGCAACATTTAAAAACCGCTCCGCTTGTGACGGGTTCCTCCGCGCCGAAATCGATGCATTGCCTTCCCCTTGCGGAGCTTGAGGGGAAGGTGTCGCGCTTGCGCGACGGATGAGGTGTTTATCAAATTATTTGCCGTCAGGCAAACACCCCTTGAATTTCAAACGCTCCGATATATCCGTGCATACACCCTCAAAATTGCGCATCACGTCAAGGTTTGAATACCTGAGCACGGTAAGCCCCAAGCCCTGCAGATATCTGTCCCGCTCGGCGTCCTTTTCAATACCGTCGGCTTCGCAATGCTGCGATCCGTCAAGCTCTATCACGAGCTTTGCTTCCGCACAATAGAAATCGACAATATATCTTCCAATTACTTTTTGCCGGTTAAACACCTTCGGCTGCTGCTTCAAAAAATCATACCAAAGATGACGTTCTTCCTTTGTCATATTCGTTCGCAGTTTCTGTGCAAACGCCGTAAGATCAGGATTGTTTTTGTCGTTCATTTTCAATAATGTTGCGGCTGACGCCGCGATTTGATGACACCTCATCCGTCAGCCTTTCGGCTGACACCTTCCCCTCGAGCTTCGCAAGGGGAAGGCAAGGTGCGCAGCATTTGAGATATTGCAAGGACATTGCATCGTGCCTATGGGAACGGGTCTTTTTATTCTTGTCGGCACTTTCCGGTCAGAACACCGGGTATAAGCGTCTCCGCAGGTGCACTATACTGCAATCAGAACAGGCTGCAGACAAGCTCGGCATATTCGTTGGGATCTTCAATCTCGACGCCGGCTATCAGTTCGCCCTGGGCATAAAGAATCTTCGAAAGCTTTGCGGCTTTGTCCTTATCGCCGCTGTCATATGCATTTTTAAGTGCGATGCATGCCGGATGCTCCGCATTGAGCTCAAGCACGCGGTCGGCGCGAAGCTTGCGCATCTCCTCGCTCGGTCCGTTGCGGAAATATTTCTCCATCTCCAGCGTAAATCCGCCGGTTGAGGTCAGGCAGCAGGAGGACGAAACAAGCTTGTTTGAAAGCGTTACCTGCTTGAGCTTCTCATCGCCGACGCTCTCGCGGATGAAATCGAGAATTTCCTTGTTTTCGACCACCTTTTCCTCGGCGGCCTTCTTTTCCTCTTCCGTCTGGAAGCCGAGATCCTCGGTCAGGACATTCACGAAGCTCTTGCCCTCGTACATGCGCAGCTGCATCAGCACTGTCTCGTCAATCGGGTGGTCAAGATACAGTATCTCGTATCCGTGCGAGCGAACCTCCTCGCACTGCGGCAGTGCCATTGCGCGCTTTACGCTGTCGGCAGAGGCATAATATATGGCCTTCTGGCTTTCGGGCATCGCGTCAACATACTCCTTGAGGGAGCGCATCGTGTCCTCCGAGGTGTAGAATATAAGCAGGTCCTTGAGGAAATCGGTGTAGCGTCCGTACTCGTCGCAGACGCCGCATTTGATGTGGATGCCGTAGTTTTTCCAGAATGTTTCGTACTTCGGGCGGTCATCGCGCATCATCTTTTCAAGCTCGCCCTTGATTTTCTTTTCAAGGTTCTGACCGATGACCTTGAGCTGGCGGTTGTGCTGCAGTATCTCACGGGATATGTTCAGGCTCAGGTCAGGTGAATCGACCACGCCGCGTACGAACTCAAAATAATCATGCAGCAGCTTGTCGCAGTCTTCCATGATAAGCACGCCGTTGCAGTAGAGCTTTACGCCCTTCTTCGTCGCGCCGGAAATTGCATTGTCTATATCCTTGCCGGGGATGAACAGCATTGCCTTGTAGGACACAACGCCCTCGGCATTTATGCGCAACAGTGCGGCCGGATCTGTCTGGTCGCGGTTTGTTTCCTTATACCATGCGATGCAGTCCTCGTCGCTGACCTCGCTCTTGGCACGCTGCCAGATAGGCACCATGGAGTTTACCGTCTCGGGAGCGGTTACGTTGACAGTGTGCATGACGGGCTTGCCGTCGGCATCCTCCTCGCCTGTGGGCTGCTGCTCCTGATGGGTGATGTCCATGACGATGGGCCAGCGCACATAGTCGGAATATTTCTTGACCAGTGCCTTAAGCTTCCATATCTCGAGGAACGAGCCGTATATCTCCTCATCGGTGTCCTCTTTTATATGCATTATGACATCCGTGCCGGGCTTATATTTGTCGCACTCGGTCACGGTGTAGCCGTCGGCGCCGGTGCTTTCCCACTTGATGCCCTTTTCCTCGCCGTATTTCTTTGAAATTACGGTGACCTTGTCGGAAACCATGAACGCCGAATAGAAGCCGACGCCGAACTGACCTATGATGGACAGGTCTTCCTGTTCCGCGTCCTCGGTCTTCAGATCGTTTTTGAACTTAAGCGAGCCGCTCTTTGCTATGACACCGAGGTTCTTCTCCGCCTCTTCCTGATTCATTCCGATGCCGTTATCGGACACCGTGATGGTACGGGCGTCCTTGTCGACCGTTATGCGGATGCGGTAGTCGGCTCTGTCGAGTCCGACCTTGTCATCGGTAAGCGAGATATAGCAGAGCTTATCTATTGCGTCGGATGCATTGGATATTATCTCTCTGAGGAATATCTCCTTGTTTGTGTAGATTGAGTTGATCATGAGGTCAAGCAGACGCTTGCTCTCAGCCTTGAATTGCTTTTTTGCCATTACGAAAAAACCTCCGTTTACCTTGAAGCCGACGCCCGGACGGAAATTTTGCTTCCGGCCTATCGGGTTCGGCATTAAAAGCCCCCAATGTGCAGGGGCAGATAATAATAGTTTATTATAACACAATATAAATATAATTCAACAATTTTAGCAAGAAATGCGGCACTCTGCGCGGCGAAGATGAAATCAAAAAAGTCGTCCGCCGATTACAGCGGACGACTGTGCGATATGATATTGAAAAGCTCTATTCCGCAACAATCTCAAACTGATATTCTCCGGCAAGCTGCGCCGCGAGGTCTTCATCGACATAGACCGTTCTGAGTGCCGAAAGCTGTTCGAGTGCGCTCCAGTCGGACACGCCGCGTGTTCCCGTAAGTCGAAGTGATGTCAGGCCCGTAAAGCCGTCCAGTCCGTCTGCCGAGTCAAGCGTACACCGGACAAGCTCCAGCGTGCTTATCGAGCTTTCGCGGTCAAATGACTTGAAAAAGCTGCCGACAAGATTGCAGTCATAAAGTCTGACGCTTCTGAGCGAGCTCATGTCCAGAACCTGCGATATGTCGCTCAGCGAGCAATTTGAAAATGCCACGCTCCGGATATTCACAAGGGGCTTGAACACCGACAGATCCGTGCAGCTTGCGCCTATAAACGACGCATATGTCAGCTCAAGGCATTTGTTCAGATCTCCGAGGGAGCCTATCGGATTGTAATTTGCATCTATGCTCCTGAGATCCGGAAGGTTTCCTATGCCGGTGAGCGACGCTACCCTGCACCCGTCAATGTCAAGGCTTGTTATCGGACTTGCCGGCATTGTTTCAAGGCTGCTCAGGCTCTGGAACTGAAGCCACAGCGTTTTAAGCCCCGTAAAATAGGCGATGTCCGACAGGTCGTTTATATCTCCCCGACTGACGGTTTTGCTGTTGCCCTTCCAGTCGGTATACGCGGCGGTTTTGTCGCCCTGATTAACCTCTCCGACGCCGGCGGTCGGCTCGTGAAGGCTGTATTCATCGCCAATGACATACAGCTCGGTCAGTCCCTTAAGCTCACCGACGGTAATATCTCCGCTGTCCTTTCCCGTGTACTCCCGTGCCGCCGCTTCGAAAAGCGGATTTTTGAATGAACACACGGTGTCGTCGGCAAGAGCTTCTATCTGTGTCGTCGGCGTGAGGAATTTTTCGAGGTATCCGGTAAAGTATCCTACTATGAGCGCGGCAATCAGCACCCCGAAGATTGCCACGGCAATCGACCATCTTGCAATCTTTCTGCCCACTCCGGTTTTCTTCTTCTTTTTTCCGTCGGGTCTGTTCTTTTCACGGCGCGGCGGCTCGGTTTTCGTCTCCGTCATGGGCTTCGGTGCACCGTCTGCAAAGTTTTCGCTGTTGAGAAGCGGAGCACTGTACAGCTTGTCATAGAAATATTCATCGCTCGGATAGGTATATTTCATCAGTGCGAATATATTTCCTATCTGCAGCTCCATGCCCGGCGTAAGGGTCGTGTCCTCGATGAAGATGTTAATGGTTTTTATCTTCTTCGACTGCGCATAGTGCATCTCGCGGCGGCAGTTGTCCGAGCGCATATAGGCGTTGGATATGAACGCAACCACAAGGTGCGCATCAACAAGATGCGATGCAATGCATTCCTGCCATTCACTGCCGACCTCGATTCCCTCATCGTACCAGATGTTATAGCCGCGCTTATGCATGTCGCTGACTATCGGCAGCACAGCATCGTTATCGGCATGCGCGTAGCTTATGAAGATATACGGTTTATCGCCCTCGTAGGGCTTAAAATATTCAAATTCGCTCATTAAGTTTCCCTTCAATGCGAGGCATGATTCTTGCCGGGAATGTGTTTTTCCGAACGCGGCGCAATTTGCCTGCGGTCTGCTCGGCGGCATGCTCATCATCAAACAGGCCGAATACGGCAGAGCCGGTTCCCGTCATGACCGCACCGAGAGCGCCTGCGTCGAGCATGGCATTTTTTATTGCGGCTATCTCATTGTGCCTGCGGTCTGGCACATCCTCGAAGACATTGTACATTCGCCGCGCGATATTCGGCAAGTCTCCCCTGCCGAGAGATTCGATTATGCCCTGGGTATCCGGATGGCAGTGCAGCTTCACCGAGTCGAGCTTTTTGAAAAGCTCCGGCGTGGATACGGAAAAATCGGGCTTGGAGACAACGACAAAGCAGTCGGGCATTTGCGGCAGAGGGCTTAATATCTCTCCGCGGCCGGAGGCAAGCTGAGTTCCCCCGGCGACGCAGAAGGCAACGTCCGAGCCGACTCCGGAGGCTATCTCTTCAAGCGCAAGCACGTCAAAATGCGTCCGGCACAGGGTGTTCAGCGCACGCAGGACCGCGGCGGCATCGCTTGAGCCGCCTGCCATACCCGCTCCGACGGGGATGTGCTTGTGCATTTTTATATGCGCACCGGTATCTTTTATCCCGGCCGCGGCAAAAAAGGCGTTTGCCGCGCGCACGGCGAGGTTGCGCTCATCGCCCGGAACAAAACGCAGATTGCACTCGGCACGGCTTACCCCATTGGCTGTGAGCGTCACTGTCAGATCATCGCAGAGCGTTATCGTCTGCATGACCATGAGCATATCATGATACCCGTCCGGGCGCTTGCCCGTGACATCAAGCGAGATATTTATCTTGGCGTATGCTTTTTCTTCAATACTCGTCATTTTTATTTTTCAAAAAGAATCGACATAAGCGCTATGCCGGCGTTGACATACGGGCCCTTCTGTCCGCTTTTTTCCGTGTACGGCAGGCCTGCCTTGGTATCCACGCGGCTGTCATAGAGCATATACGGAACAGGGTCTCCGTCATGGCCGCGCGTTGATGTAAGCGTCTTGTGGTCGGACAAAAACAGCAGGCGGTAATCCCAGCCGCGCTCGCGCATCGCCGCATCGAGTGGACGGATAAGGCGCGTGTCAAGCCAGCCTATGGCCTCTATCTTGCCCTCAAGGTCTCCGTTATGGGTGCACTCATCGGGGGCTTCGACGTGAACGGCGGCGAAGTCATGCTCCTGCAGAATATCTAAAGCGGCCTGCAGCTTGTTTTCGTAGTTTGTGTCCTTCTCGCCGGTTGCGCCCTCGGGGCAGACAAAGCTCAGTCCGGTCAGCGCCGCAATGCCATGGCACAGAGGAACGGCGGAAACAACCACGCCGTCATGTCCGGTTTCCTTCTTGAAGTTCGGCAGCATAACGGCCGTACCCTCTGCCCAGAACCACACGCCGTTTGCCGGCATTTTGCCCTCGGCGCGGAGCTTTTCGTTGAGCGGATGATGCTCGAGGACGCGGTTTGCCGTTTCCATAAGCTCGCGCAGAACCTTGGCGTTTTCACAGCCTGTGGGCAGAATCGGACCTATCTTTTCGCCGAGATGGTCGTGCGGCGGTGCGAGCTTTATGCCCTTTATGTCAGCATGCGCCTGCTGGGCGATATGGCGGAACGAGTGGCCGAGGTTAACCTTCATGCCCGCTTTTGCGGCAAGAGGCGCAAATTCCGGATCGTTAAACAGCGCAGTTACGATCTCGTCGGAGACCTCTCCGTCAATCGAGCCTGCCGAATGCGAGAGAATGCGCTTTTCTTCAAAGGGCATGTCGCCCTCTTCGTATGTTACCATGTTGCAGCGGTATGCAACATCACCTGCGTTGAGCTTTATTCCCGTTGCCGCCGCCTCGAGCGGAGCTCTGCCCGTATAATAAAGATTCGGGTCACAGCCGAATATCGACATTATTGCAGTGTCGCTTCCCGCAGGCAGTCCGCGCGGAACATTCAGAACACTGCCGACCTCGCCGCGTGCGGCAAGCTCATCTATAAACGGTTTTTTAGCATATTCAAGCGGAGTCAGTCCTCCGAGCTCGGGAACAGGGTTATCGGCCATGCCGTCGCCTATTATGAGAATATATTTCATTTTTGTTTATCACTCCTTGTACGCAATATAAATCATTATAAAATATCATCCGCGTTTTGAAAAGTGAAATATTGCATTTTCATCGGCGTTGTGAGAAAATATTAGCCGCATTAAAGATTATCGGAGACTGTTATGAGCAGAAAAGTAAGAAAAAGCGATGTAAATAAATTTTCGAGATTTGCGAAAAAGCATCCGCTGGCGGCAATTGCGCTTGTCATCATTGCCGTTGCGGTTCTCATATTCCAGCGCGCATCGGATGACGAAACCACC
>CAVAPG010000016.1:0-24126 GCA_963590435.1 bacterium | reverse complement strand
CTGACGCTGTGCGTCGGTGAAGTATGCAGGAACGGTGATGACTGCTTCCGTGACGCTCTGGCCGAGGTAGCTTTCCGCGTCTGCCTTCAGCTTCTGAAGAATCATTGCGGAGATCTCCTGCGGAGTGTATGATTTGCCATCAATTGTGACTTTATAAGCCGTGCCCATTTCACGCTTGATTGACGAAATGGTTCTGTCGGGGTTCGTGATGGCCTGGCGCTTTGCGACCTGACCTACCATTCTCTCACCGGTCTTTGTGAATGCTACGACTGACGGAGTGGTGCGTGCACCCTCTGCATTTGCGATGACGACTGCTTCGCCGCCCTCCATAACGGAAACACAGCTGTTAGTTGTTCCGAGGTCAATACCAATAATCTTACCCATAATTTAAATCCTCCTATTTGAAAGTCAATAATATACTTAATTAAAATCTATAATCAGTTCGCCACTTTAACCATAGCGAAACGGATTACCTTATCGTTGAGCTTGAAGCCCTTCTGGAACACCTCGACGACTTCGTTTTCGCCGAAGCTTTCGTCCTCGATGTGCATAACGGCGTTGTGCATATTCGGATCGAAGGTCTTGCCGAGGGCCTCTATCTCGGTTATACCGAGCTTTTCAAGCGTCTGATTAAACTGCACCATCGTCATCTCCACGCCCTTGCGGTACGCTTCGTCGGCGGTCGGTGTTGCCAGCGCTCTTTCAAGATTGTCATAGACCGGCAGGAACTTAAGCAGCGTGTCGGCCTTGATATCGGCATACAGCCCGTCGCGCTCTTTCTGACTGCGCTTGCGGAAATTGTCATATTCCGCGCAGAGCCTGAGGTATTTCTCCTTTTCGGCCTGAATGAGCTTTTCGGCTGTTTCCTTTATTTCGGACTCCTTTTTGGATTCCTTCTTCTGCTTCTTGTCTTTTTTCGCTTCCTTGGACTCGACTTCGGTCTCGTCCTTTATCTCTTCGGCAGCGGCTTCGGTTTTTTCGGCCTGTTCGGTCTTTTCTTCCTTGACCTCTTCGGTCTGAGCCTGCTGCTCGTCCTTGTTTTTCTTACTGCTCATCTATTATGTCATCCCCCTTGATGATTAGCTTATTATGCATTCCCGACGGCGGAGCCGCTCCGCCCCCGAGCCGCCTTGACAATCCCGCCGCCAAAAAACTCAGCTTCGCGGCGACTGTGGAATAATCCATTCTTGTCGGCCCTACGACGCCTATCAGGCCTCGCGTATTATCGCCCATGTCGTAGCTTGCTATGACAACGCTCGAATCCTTGAGCTCCTCGGCGATATTTTCCGGTCCGATAAGCACACGAACCTCGGAGCTGTCATCGAACAGTCCGTTTTCCGCATCGGCTATCACATGGCCTCCGTCGGCCAGGTAATTCATAAGCTTGTGCGCCTTATCCGGATCACGGAACTCCGGCTGACTTAAAAGTCTGTTCTCGCCGGTGACATAGGCCTCGATGCTGTGCTGGCTCTCAAGCGTTTCAAGCGTAAACGAAGCAATGACAGCCGTCAGACCCATCGTATCGCCCACGGCACGCTCGGTTGATGATATCAGCACAGGCGTTACCTTGTCGCTTGAAATTCCGGTGAAGTTTGCATTGAAGAGCGTTGCGAGCTTCTGAATCATCTGCTGATCTACCGACACCGGAAGGTTAACGAGCTTGTTCTTGACCGAATTGTTGCTGAGCATCACTACTATTATAAAAGTATTGGCGTCAATATAAATCAGGTCAAAGCGTTTTATCGTTGCCGGCGCATAGGACGCAAGCGCAAGCGCGGGATAATCCGTCAGCTGGGAGGCAAGCTTGCCTACATTGTGCATCTGCTCATCAAGCTGGTTGAGCCGCTCGTTTAATCTGCGGTTTATGTCCTCGGTTTCTTCAAGGGACAGCTTCTGCTTTTGCATCAGCTCGTTTACATACATTCTGTATCCCGCAGGAGTCGGAATTCGTCCGGCGGACGTATGCGGCTGTTCTAGATAACCCAGCGCCGTGAGCTCGGCAAGCTCATTTCTTATCGTTGCGCTGCTGCAGCCAAGCCCCGAGATGCCTGCGATGACCTTGCTTCCGACGGGCTCTGCCGTCTTTATATACTCATCGACCAGTGCGCCGAGTATTTTCTTTTTTCTTTCGCTTATACTCATTTTGCACTCAAACCTCTCGTTTGCTGGCACTCTTCGCCTTCGAGTGCTAATATACCACCGTCAAGCAAGCTTGTCAAGGCTTTTATTAAAAACTTTGCGTAAAAATTTATATATTTTTTTGAGCAAAAGTCGTGAGATGCTACATTATATATATTAACAATTCCCCTGCGTCTTCGTTATCGCTGTACCGGAACGGGAGAGGTGAACCACGGGTTCATTTACACCTCCCTGCCGCAGAGGTACAATGAGTACAGACGAAAGGTTTTGAAAAATTTTGATTGCCGATGATGGGCGATAAGGAGGATTTGCTATGATTAAGATTGAAAATGCAAAAGTATCCGGTTGGCATGCTGCACTGCGTGGCATGAGGGATCCTATGGCCGCATGGGAGGACGGCTGTGACTCCTTCGACTGCAATCCCGAAAAATGCCCCATGGTATACTATGATGAAGCCTCTGCTCTCGATTGCCACCACGGTGCATTTGATATATGCATCGGCGAAAGGGACATGGCGCAGATGCTGGAACGCTCATCTGCTGAAGGCGGTCACCCAAAGTACCTGCGCATGATAACGGTTTCGGCCGACATCACCGCTCCGCTGTACTGGTGGAATGAATATGACGCATACAAGATCGGTACCGTGGACAGCTCATACTCGACTCTCAACAGAATAGGCACAAAGGAATTCACTATCGATGACTTCAGCTATGAATGTCTTGATATTGACAGCATCGGCTGCCTTGACGACACAATCCGGCAGCTCAATTTGTATCGTGACCGTTTCAAAGACACGCAGAACCCAACCGCTCAGTGGGGGCTGATTCAGCTGCTCCCCGCCTGCTACAATCAGAAACGCACGGTAATGCTCAACTATGCGGTACTCAAAAATATGTATCACGGCTGCAGGAGTCTCTGGCTCGGCGAATGGCTTGACTTCTGCAACTGGGCGGAAAAACTGCCGTACTTCAAGGTGCTTTGCATCGATACGAAGAAGAAAAAATAATGACAATGCCCGACCGAAATAAGCGGTCGGGCAAATTTTATCGTTTGTGTTGGAGGGTGCTATGCCGCGATATCCGGCACAGTACCCACATCAATGGTCGCGACAGGTACGAGGATATCCTCAAGCGGCACCTCGAACAGCGCGCCAAGTGCGTAGAGATTGTCAACGGACGGGAGATTTTCACCGCTTTGCCATTTGTATATGGCGCGCGGCTCGGCAAAATTGAAATAGTCCTGCAGCTGTCGGATTGACAGTCCGCGTTCATTCCGCAGACGGCGAATATTCTCGCCGGTCGCGGTCGGATCGATAACGGGGTAAGCTTTCAGCATCGAAATTCACTCCTTTTCAAATATCGAGGATATTTTAGTATATTCCTTTCTGCCGAAATGTCAAGATTTTTTTGCGATTAAAATTGCCCCGAATGCAAATCCGGGGCGGCGATGAGATATTATGAGATATTATTTTTGATGTTTTACGAGTTCTGCCAAAACCGTGATAGGAAAGATAAAAATCGCATATAAATTATAAAAATTATGTCCTTGCCGGTTAATTTTATCTTTATATGATCTCCTCGCGCATCTTTATTATATCCACTTGAAATTTGAGACTGAATTTTCACCCGTCAATCGTCGTCATTATCGGAATCATCCTTCGTGCATTCCTCGAATATCTTATACGCAATGTACTGCTCGCCGACGTCAACCTTGCCGTCATTGTTAAGATCGAAGAAATCGTCAAACCAACCACCTGACATTTTGCTCACCGTCCCTTCGTCATATCACTTATCCGTTTTTTATTGCGGTCTGTCCGCTGCTTACGGTGTTATTATATCGCACTGCGGAGAGCATTGTCAAATTTAAGGGTAACAATTTTGATACATCTTAAGTTCTAAGAGCCTTTTTTGGCTTAAATTTTGCCTAATATAAAATTAATCCCGACGGATAAGCATCCGTCGGGATGATTATTTAGATATCAGCGGAAATACTTCACCGCCGAGGCGAACATCTTCATGTCGTATTCGCCGGGGACATTTTTGTAAAGTCCGGTGCCGATGCGCTCGGCATGTCCCATTTTGCCGAAAACGCGTCCGTCGGGAGATGTTATGCCCTCGATGGCGTGAATCGAGCCATTGGGATTGAAGCGTATATCATCGCTCACGTTTCCGTCGAGGTCAACATACTGCGTTGCAATCTGTCCGTTTGCGGCAAGAGTGTCTATCAGCTTTTCGTCTGCAAGGAAGCGTCCCTCGCCGTGGGAGATCGGGACACTGTAAACATCGCCGACATTGGTTTCCGCAAGCCACGGAGAGCGGTTTGACGCAACACGCACGCGCACGATACGGGACTGATGCCGCGCAATTGTATTATAAGTCAGCGTCGGGCAGGAGGCATCGGTGTCGATAATTTTACCGTACGGCACAAGTCCGAGCTTTATGAGCGCCTGAAAGCCGTTGCAGATGCCGCACATAAGACCGTCGCGCCGCTCCAGGAGTGCGGTGACCTCCTCTTTGACAGCGGCGTTGCGGAAAAACGCCGTTATAAACTTGCCCGAACCGTCCGGCTCATCGCCGCCGGAGAAGCCGCCGGGGATAAAAACAATCTGAGATGAGCGAAGTGCCTTTGCAAACGCATCAACGCTTTCGGAAATGCCGTCGGCAGTGCGGTTATTGAGCACCATAATCTGTGCCTCGGCGCCTGCATCCTCAACGGCGCGGGCACTGTCATATTCGCAGTTCGTGCCGGGGAACACCGGGATAAGCACACGCGGACGCGCCGTGCGAACATTCGGCGCGCATCGGGCAACCTCAGGGGCTGTGAATGTCTCAACCTTTGCGCTGTCCTTGACCTTTGTCGGATAAACGCCCTCGAGTCTGCCCTCATAGAGAGCCAGAAGCTCCTGCAGCGAAACCGCGTCATCGCCGCGCGAGAAGCTGTTATCATCCGTAACAGTGCCTATCAGCTCACCATCATGAACATCCGGGCGCACCTCGAGAACAAACGCGCCGCAATAATAATCGAAGAGCGTCTGCAGCGGCATATTCTCCGCAAAGCGGCATCCGAAGCCGTTGCCTATGCACATTTTGAACACAGCCTCTGCAGCACCGCCAAGAGTCGGAGTATACGCCGCAACGGCGCGGCCGTCGGCGAGCATGGCATGCGCCTTATCATATACAGCAAGAAGCGATGCCGTTTCCGGAAGTCCGTTCTCATCGCAATTGCATTTTAAGAGTATCAGCTTATCGCCAGCATTTTTGCACTCATTCGGAACAATGTTTGCTGTTTTTTCCGTCGTGACGGCGAACGAAACGAGCGTCGGCGGAACGTCCATCTGCTCAAACGAGCCGCTCATGGAGTCCTTTCCGCCTATGGCGCCGATGCCGAGATTCATCTGCGCGGCAAAAGCTCCGAGCAGTGCCGCCAAAGGCTTGCCCCAGCGCGCAGGCTCCGTGCGCAGACGCTCGAAATACTCCTGGAAGGTGAGATAAACATCCTTGAATTCAGCGCCCGTTGCAATGAGCTTGCTGACGCTTTCCACCACGGCATAATACGCGCCGCGGTACGGGTCCTTTTCCATGAGGAAGGGATTGTATCCCCATGCCATAAGCGAGCAGTCGTCTGTGTGACCGTGCTCGAGGGATATCTTCTGGACCATTGCCTGAATCGGCGTGCGCTGATGTCTTCCGCCGAACGGCATAAGCACCGTGCCGGCACCGATAGTGGAGTCAAAGCGCTCGGAAAGGCCCTGCCGTGAGCAGACATTCAGATTCGAAACGAGCCTGCGCATTCCTTCGCCGAAGGCCTCGGGGATGCTTCTTTTATACTCCTGCGGCTTTTCCACAATGGCATTGATATGCTTTTCCGCGCCGTTGGAGTTTAGAAAAGCGCGGCTTATATCGACAATTTTTTTGCCGTTCCAGTGCATGACCAGGCGCGGCAGCTGCGTAACACGCGCAACGACCGTTGCCTCTAAATTTTCGGCATCGGCGAGGGCGAGAAAACGCTCGGCATCTTTTGCCTCAACGACGACCGCCATACGCTCCTGCGATTCGCTTATTGCAAGCTCCGTGCCGTCAAGTCCGTCATATTTCTTCGGCACGGCATCAAGATTGATATCAAGCCCGTCGGCAAGCTCGCCGATGGCAACCGAAACGCCGCCCGCGCCGAAGTCGTTGCAGCGTTTTATCATGCGGCAGGCCTCCGCGTTGCGGAAAAGGCGCTGCAGTTTGCGCTCTTCCGGTGCATTTCCCTTTTGCACCTCGGCTCCGCAGCTTTCAAGAGACTGCACGGTGTGAGACTTGGACGATCCCGTTGCGCCGCCGCAGCCGTCGCGTCCGGTGCGACCGCCGAGAAGAATAACCAGATCCCCGTCCTGCGGACGCTCGCGGCAGACATTTGCCTGAGGTGCCGCGGCGATGACCGCGCCGATTTCCATGCGCTTTGCCGCGTATCCCGGGTGATAGAGCTCATCGACTATGCCGGTGGCAAGTCCTATCTGATTGCCGTAGGATGAATACCCTGCCGCCGCCGTGCGGCAGATACTGCGCTGAGGAAGCTTTCCGGGCAGGGTGTCGGCAATGCTCTGCGTAGGGTCGGCGGCACCTGTTACGCGCATTGCGCCGTAAACATACGAGCGGCCCGAAAGCGGATCGCGAATCGCGCCGCCGATGCAGGTTGCCGCGCCGCCGAACGGCTCTATCTCGGTCGGATGATTATGGGTTTCGTTTTTAAACAGCAGCAGCCACGGCTCTTCCCTGCCGTCGACCGTGACCGTAATTTTCACGGTACAGGCGTTTATCTCCTCCGATTCGTCAAGCTTGTCAAGCTTTCCGGTTTTCTTGAGATATTTGGCCGCAAGAGTTGCCACATCCATGAGGTTTACGGGCTTTGTGCGTCCGAGCGTCCGGCGCGTTTCGAGATATTCCCTATAGCTTGCCTCGGCAAGCGGATCATCAAAGCGCACGGAATCTATAGTCGTTGAAAATGTCGTGTGGCGGCAGTGATCCGACCAGTAGGTGTCAATCATGCGGAGTTCCGTGATGGTCGGGTCGCGCTTTTCCGTACGGAAATAATCGCGGCAGAAGCGAATATCGCCAAGGTCCATTGCCAGCGAATACTCACTCATCATATCTTCAAGGCCTTCATCGTCAAGCTCGCAAAAGCCGCTGAGGACTGCAACCTCCGTCGGAATATCATAGGAAATTTTCAGCGTTTCGGGAAGCTCGAATGACGCCTCACGCGAATCAACAGGGTTTATTACATGCTTTTTCACCGCCGCGATCTCGCTCTCGTCAAGCTCGCCGTACAGCAGATACACCCTTGCTGTGCGGACATCGGGGCGCTCGCCTTTTGAGATAATCTGAATGCACTGCGCGGCGGAATCGGCGCGCTGATCAAACTGCCCCGGCAGATATTCCACGGCAAAAACGCTCGCGCCGTCGGTATAGACCTCCCGCGTAACAATATCGACCTGAGGCTCGGAAAAAACTGTTTTTACGGCATAGTCAAAAAGCTCCGGCGTGATATTTTCCACATCATAGCGGTTTAGAATACGCACATTTTCCAGATGCCTTACGCCTGGGAGCTCCCGCGCCTCATTCAGAAGAGAGATTGCATCGTTTGCAAGCTCCGGCTTTTTTTCAACAAATACACGGTAAACCACGGCTCAATTCTCCTTTCCGAGTGCTCTTGCGCCGATGTCACGGCGGCAGAACGAGTTGGCAAAGTGGACATGTTCTGTGCGCTCATAAGCGATCTTCACGGCTTCGGAGAGCGTGGGGGCTACGGCGGTAACACCTGCCACGCGTCCGCCCGATGTAACAAGCACGCCGTCATCGCGGAGCTTTGCGCCTGCAATAAATGTATGCTCGGCGGCATCACCGTCCATTGTAAGAGGGAAGCCCGTCTCGTAGCTGCTCGGATATCCCTTTGACGCCATGACGACACAGCATGCGCAGTCATCACGAAAGCGCACCGGCGTATCACGCAGTGTGCCGTCGGTTGTTGCCATCATAACCGTCAGCAGGTCGCTTTCCAGAAGCGGCAGCACAACCTGCGTTTCGGGGTCGCCGAAGCGGCAGTTATATTCGATTACCTTCGGTCCGTCCTGCGTCAGCATAAGCCCGAAATACAGGCAGCCGCGGAAGGTGCGTCCCTCGGCGCGCATGGCGCGGATCGTGGGCAGGAATATCTTTTCCATGCACTCGTCGGCAATTTCCTTTGTGTAAAACGGGTTCGGCGCAATTGTGCCCATGCCGCCTGTGTTGAGGCCCTCATCGCCGTCAAGGGCGCGTTTATGGTCCATGGACGAGACCATCGGAACAACAGTCTCACCGTCCGTAAATGACAGCACCGAAACCTCGGGGCCGGTCAGATATTCTTCAATAACAACGTGCCGCCCGCTCTCGCCGAAGCGTCCGTCGCGCATCATGGACATGACAGCCTGCTTTGCCTCATCGCGGCTTTGCGCGATAATCACGCCCTTGCCAAGCGCAAGGCCATCCGCCTTCACGACGACGGGGACCGATGCCGTGTCAAGATAATCAAGTGCGGCATCCATGTCATCAAACGCCTCATATTCTGCCGTCGGGATGCCGTATTTCTTCATGAGATTTTTTGAAAAAACCTTACTGCCTTCAATAATCGCCGCCGCACGGTTCGGACCGAAGCAGGGGACGCCCGCCGCCGTCAGTGCATCCACAGCACCGAGCACAAGCGGATCATCCGGCGCAACAACGGCGTAATCAATGCCCTCCTGCACGGCGAGGGCGACGATACCGTCAATATCCTTCGCGCCGACAGGCACACAGCGCGCGTCAGCTGCAATGCCGCCGTTGCCGGGGGCGGCAACTATCTCCGTCACATTCGGATTCTCTTTCAGTTTTTTTATTATGGCGTGCTCGCGTCCGCCGCCGCCTACAACCAAAAGCTTCATACTCATTCCTCCGGTTTTTTCTCAGTGGTGGAAAAGACGCAGTCCCGTAAACGCCATCACCATGTCGTATTCATCGCATTTGGCAATGACCGAGGCGTCACGGATAGAGCCGCCGGGCTGTGCAACATAGCGCACGCCGCTTCTGTATGCACGTTCAATATTATCCGAGAACGGGAAAAACGCATCGGAGGCAAGCGACGCGCCGCTTCGGCTTGAAAGATAATCGGCGGCCTCCTGCGCCGTCAGCGGTTCGGGGCAGCGGCTGAAATACTTCTGCCATACGCCGTCCGAGCAGATATCTTCTTCATTTTTGTTGATATAAGCGTCAATCGCATTGTCGCGCTCGGCGCGTGCAAGGTCGGGGAGGAACGGAAGCTCCAGCACCTTGCCGTACTGGCGAAGATGCCAGGTATCCGCCTTGCCTCCGGCAAGACGCGTGCAGTGGATGCGCGACTGCTGTCCTGCGCCGACGCCGATGGCCTGCCCGTCAACGGCATAGCACACGGAGTTAGACTGCGTATATTTAAGCGTAATGAGCGCCGTTATCAGATCGCGCCGCGCAGATTCGGGAAGAGTGGTGTTCTTCGTAACGATATTTTCAAGCAGGCTGCCGTCGATGCGGCATGTGTTGTGAAGCTGCTCGAATGTCACACCGAAAACCTGCTTTTTCTCCGTCTCTTCGGCTTCGTAATCGGGGTCTATGCGCACGATGTTGTAATTACCCTTGCGCTTGCCACGCAGTATCTCGAGAGCTTCCGGGGAATATCCGGGAGCAATAACACCGTCGGACACCTCGCGCTTTATAATCTTTGCCGTTGTTACGTCGCACACGTCGGAAAGGGCAATCCAGTCGCCAAATGAGCAAAGTCTGTCTGTTCCGCGGGCGCGGGCATAGGCGCAGGCCAGCGGCGAATCGTCCAGGCCTTCAATATCATCTGCAAAGCAGGCACGCTTTAGCTCCTGCGAAAGCGGAAGGCCGAGCGCCGCACTTGTCGGGCTAACATGCTTAAATGATGTGGCACATGCAATCCCCGTTGCCGCACGCAGCTCGCGCACGAGCTGCCATGAGTTGAGTGCATCGAGAAAATTAATATATCCGGGGCGGCCGCTTAGAATTTCAACCGGCAGATCGCCGCCGTTTTCCATATATATGCGAGCAGGCTTCTGATTCGGGTTGCAGCCGTATTTAAGTTCAAATTCTTTCATTTTTGCTTTTCCTTTCCCTGTCATCAATCAACGTAATATAATTTCAGCCGAGCTGCTCATATTTGTTGATTATACGCCGCTCAATGCTTCCGCTTTCAAGATCCTGCATATGAACATAAAGCGATATGCGGTTATCGCAATCGAGCTCTTCCCAAAGCGTCTGTGCAAACGCGTCTATGTCATCGGGAATTGCCATGCGCTCGGGCTCGCCCTGGAACGTCGGCAGGGGCTTTCCGTCCCCCATATAGGTGTGCAGAAAATGTCCGACACCGGGCAGCGAGGGATAGCAATAGTGATAGCGGCTGCAGGCACTTCCTTCGGCATCCGCACTCTTGAGAATGCTCATTTCATAGCTGAAATCATTCTCTGAGAACGTGAGCATACCGCTGATGCGCGGAGTAAAGTTCGGCGCATCGGGCTCAAACGAGCGGGTAGTGAGCGCCTCTTCAAAGCTTTTGCCCTCTGCAAGCGCATGATATATCGTATCGGTCTGGTCGCCGTTTGTTACGATGAGCTTATCTCCTGCGCATCTTACGGCGGCATATATAATAAGCGACGGATCCTCAACAAGGGTTTCGTCAAACGGGCGGGTGTACAGCGTGTCGCCCTCAAGCTCAAATACGCGGTTGCGGCTGTTGGCACTGCGTCCCATAATGAAATATGCGGCAACGGCTTTTTTGCCGTCCGGTGTCTTTCCGATTACTATGCCGCGTCCCACATAGGAATTGCCGGCAAGAAGCTCATGCGGTGTCTTGCATTCATAGATATTCATACGCGCTCCCTCTCCTTTTCATCTTTAAGCTTTGCGGCGACCATTTCCGCCGCCTTCGGCAGAAGAATCCACTCTGCCTGCTCCATTACCCGTCTCTGCAACACCTCCGGTGTATCACCGGGCAAGATATCCACAGACTTCTGGAGGATGATATCTCCCCCGTCCGGAACCTCATTTACGTAATGCACCGTTGCTCCCGTCACCTTTACGCCGCGCGCAAGTGCGGCCTTATGCACACGAAGTCCGTAGAAGCCCTTGCCGCAGAACGACGGGATGAGCGATGGATGGATGTTTATAATCCTGCCGGCCCATTTTGCGGTGAAGTCCGCGCTCAAAATGCTCAAAAATCCGGCAAGGATAATCATATCAATGCCGTTTTCTTCAAGATACGGCATAACGGAGCTTTCAAATGCTGCCTGACTGTCAAAATCGCCGCGGCAGACGACTGCGCTTTTTACGTCTGCCTTTGCCGCCCTCTGCAGGGCATATGCGTCATTGTTATCCGAGAGGACAAGCGCAATTTCGCCGCTCGGAATTTTTCCTGCGGCTTCGGCATCCAGAAGTGCCTGCAGATTTGTCCCTCCGCCGGAGACAAACACGGCTATGCGCGTCAGCATAATGTCACCTTTTCCTCGCCGGCGCAGATAAAGCCTATCTTATAGGCATCCTCGCCGTTTTCGCGGAGGATATCAAGTGCTCTCTCCGCATCTTCTGCGGCAACTACAACGCTCATGCCGACGCCCATATTAAATGTATTGAACATATCGCGCTCGGGAATATCGCCTGCTTTTGCGATGAGATTGAAAATCGGCGGAATACGCACACTGTCGCGGCTGATTCGGGCGCATAGTCCGTTGGGAATGCTGCGCGGAATATTTTCATAAAAACCGCCGCCGGTTATGTGGGAGACGCCCTTGACCCGAACGGAATCGAAAAGCGCGAGCATCGGCTTTACGTATATCTTCGTCGGTGCCAGCAGTGCCTCGCCGAGGCTGCGTCCGCCGAGTTCGGAGCGCGGAGAAGTCAGATCCGCGTGCTCGACATCCAGCACCTTGCGCACAAGCGAAAAGCCGTTTGAGTGAACGCCGCTTGACGGCAGGGCAATAATCACATCTCCCTCACGCATGGATGAGTTATCGAGAATTTTCGCCTTATCGACCACGCCCACGGCAAATCCGGCAAGGTCGTATTCATCGGCAGGGTAAAAGCCCGGCATTTCCGCGGTCTCGCCGCCGATAAGGGCGGCTCCGCTCTGCACACAGCCCTCCGCGACACCGGAGACTATATCCGCGATGCGCTCGGGAACATTTTTGCCGCAGGCAATATAATCGAGGAAGAAAAGGGGCTTTGCGCCGCAGCATATGATGTCATTGACGCACATGGCAACGCAGTCGATGCCGACGGTGTCGTGCTTATCCGCAAGAAATGCTATCTTCAGCTTCGTGCCGACGCCGTCCGTGCCGCTGACGAGCACGGGATGCTCCATTCCGGCCGTGTCGAGTTCAAACAGTCCGCCGAATCCGCCTATGTCCGAGCAGATGCCCGATGTCGCGGTGCGCGCAATGTGGCTTTTCATCAGCTCCACGGCGCGGTAGCCCGCCGTTATATCCACGCCGGCTGCGGCGTAGCTTTCCGAATGGGAATTATGATTCATCAGCCGATTCCTTACCTTTCGAAATTTTTTCTTCAAAGCGATTCTTCTGCGTTTCCGACGGTATCTTCGTCGGATACTCGCCGTCAAAGCAGGCCGCGCAATAGCCCTTGCAGTGTACGCCCGAAACGAGCGACCTTGTGTTCTCCACACTGAGAAATCCGAGCGAATCCGCCCCAACTATCTTGCATATCTCATCGACGGAATACCGGCATGCAATGAGATTTTCGCGCGAATCGATATCAGTGCCGTAATAGCAGGGATTGAGAAACGGCGGAGCCGACACACGCATATGCACCTCCTGCGCTCCTGCCGCACGCAGAAGCTTTACGATTCTCGCGCTCGTGGTGCCGCGCACGATTGAGTCGTCGATCATAACAACGCGCTTGCCGCGCACGACCTCGGAGATGGGGTTGAGCTTTATGCGCACCTTATCCTCGCGGCTTTTCTGCCCGGGGGCGATAAATGTCCGCGCAATGTATTTGTTTTTAATAAATCCGATTTCATACGGAATGCCCGACTGGCGCGAATAGCCGATAGCGGCATCAATGCCGGAATCCGGCACGCCGATGACAACATCCGCCTGCACAGGATGCTCCAGTGCAAGAAAAGCGCCTGCGCGCATACGCGCCGTGTGTACCTGACATCCGTCTATCACCGAGTCCGGACGGGCAAAATAGATATACTCAAAAACGCACAGGGACTGCGGCTGTCGGCCGCAGTGGTCGCGGATACTCCGCACGCCCTGCTTATCAAACACGATAATTTCACCGGGCTCTACATCGCGGATAAACTTTGCGTTCACCGCATCGAGCGCACACGATTCGCTCGCCGCCACATAGCAGCCCTCCTCCGTCACGCCGTAGCACAGCGGACGGAAGCCTCTCTCATCGCGTGCGATGATGAGCTTTGCCGGCGACATGATGACAAGCGAGTAGGCGCCTTCTATTTTGTTCATTGCGCGGTTGACCGCCTCTTCGATTGAGCCGGAGCTCAGCCGCTCTTTTGTTATCATATATGAGATAACCTCGGTGTCGCTTGTCGTGTGGAATATAGATCCCTCAAGCTCAAGCCTGGAGCGCAGCTCATAGCTATTGACAAGATTGCCGTTATGCGCAAGCGCCATATGCCCTTTTATGTGATTTACAACAATGGGCTGGGCATTAGTGCGGTCGTTGCTGCCTGTCGTGCCGTAGCGCACATGTCCTACGGCGATATTTCCCGAGCCGAGCGCTTCGAGCCGCTCCGGCGTGAAGACCTCGTTTACAAGTCCGATGTCTTTATATGACTGGAAAAGTCCGTCGTCGTTGACGACAATGCCGCAGGACTCCTGTCCGCGGTGCTGCAGGGCGAAAAGCCCGTAATATGTCATACGTGCGACATCGTAATTTTCCGGACTGTAAACGCCGAACACGCCGCATTCTTCGTGTATACCGCTCATGCCTTATTCACCGAACACGCGGTGCATCATCTCGCGGTAGGCATCTTCTACGCCGCCCATATCACGGCGGAAGCGGTCCTTATCGAGCTTCTCGTTTGTCTCCAGATCCCAGAAGCGGCAGGTGTCGGGGGATATCTCATCGGCGAGGACAATGCTGCCGTCCGGCAGACGTCCGAACTCGAGCTTGAAGTCTACAAGGCGCACACCGAGCGTGCGGAAATACTCCGTCAGAACGGCGTTGACTTTGAATGCCATGGACTTGATGGTGTCAATCTCCTCCTGCGTTGCAAGCTTGAGCGCAAGAGCATGGTAGGCGTTAAGCAGAGGATCGTGAAGATCATCGTTTTTATATGAAAACTCAATAGTCGGAGAAGCGAAGATAATGCCCTCCTCAACGCCGTAGCGCTGTGCAAAGTGGCCGGCGGACACATTGCGGATGATTACCTCGAGCGGGACGATGGAAACTTTCTTTACAGCGGTCTCGCGCTCGCTGAGCTCCTCGACAAAATGCGTGGGGACGCCGTTTTTCTCAAGAAGCTGCATAAGATAATTCGTCATGCGGTTGTTCACAACGCCCTTGCCGACGATAGTGCCCTTTTTGAGGCCGTCAAGCGCGGTGGCGTCATCCTTGTAGGATACGATTACAAC
Organism: bacterium; assembly: GCA_963590435.1. GTDB lineage: Bacteria > Bacillota > Clostridia > Oscillospirales > Oscillospiraceae > F23-B02. The sequence continues at coordinate 9,332 of CAVAPG010000016.1, read as the reverse complement.
ATCGGGGTTCTCCGTTGCGTAAACCTTTTTTGCTTTTCCTTCGTACAGCTGTACCGTTTTTTCCATGATTAAATCCTCCGCTTCCTATTTTTGATTTTAATTTTGATATTTAATTAATATTTATTCGTCTGTCAAAAGCCGCTCTTTGACAGCCGCATCTTTCGCAAGAACCTTTTCGGCATCGGCGCGGCGCCTTGCCATGAGCTTCTCGGCAAGCTCGGAATCCTCCACTGCCAGAATTTCGGCAGCTAAAAAGGCGGCATTGGCTGCTCCGTCTATCGCGACAGTCGCCACAGGGATTCCCGAGGGCATTTGTACTGTTGACAGAAGAGCGTCCAAGCCGCCTAATTGTGCAGACCGAATCGGAATTCCGATTACGGGCAGAGTTGTATTTGCCGCAATTGCGCCTGCTAAATGCGCAGCCATGCCGGCCGCGGCAATGAGCACACCGAATCCGTTTTTGCGCGCATCTCTTGCAAAGCATGCCGCCTGTTCGGGAGTCCGGTGGGCAGAATATATGTGCGCTTCGTAGGGAATTCCGAGCGAGCGCAGTGTGTCCGCTGCTTTTCGGACGACGGGCAGATCGCTGTCACTGCCCATGAGGATACCGACTTTTCTCATGACATACCTCCTATAAAAACAAAAAAGCACACGGCCTTTGCAGGATATAGCTTTATAGCATTTCCAAAGTGCTGTGTGCCCAGACGGTCGGCTGTTATACTCTTCGGTCCACGTGGTGCTCCACTTAAAACCGTCAGGACCCGAAGAGTTTTTTGTTTTTTTACGATATTAGACTATCACGCGGCAAGGCGCTGTGTCAAGTTGCTCTTTTTCAGTATTTTTACACGCTTTTTACATTTGTTTTTGTGCATAAGAGAGAGAAACTGTGCAGCGGCTTAAGACTGTCAAGCTGTTCAACACTGTTAACAAAACGATGCTTGCTTTTTTGCGGTTAATATGTATAATATAATTACATGATAATTATGAGGTGCGTGTATGAGATTTGAGTGGGATGAGGGCAAGGCTCAGATAAACATCAAGAAGCACGGCGTGACCTTCGACGAGGCAAAGACCGCTTTTTACGATATCTCCGCCCTGGTAATAGATGATCCGGAACATTCGGACGACAAGGAACGGTTCATATTGCTCGGCATGAGCCAGAATGCACGACTTCTTGTCGTGTGTCACTGTCTGCGAGAGTCGGAGACGGTAATACGCATTATCTCGGCAAGAAAGGCCACCAAAACAGAGAGCAGCTATTACGGGAGGTGATATAAATGCTCGATGAATACGATTTTTCTAACGCAAAGGCTAACCCATATGCGAAAAAGCTCAAAAAGCAGATAACAATAAACATTGATGCGGCCACCATTGACTTCTTCAAAAATCAGGCCTCCGAAACCGGCATACCCTATCAGACGCTCATTAATCTGTATCTGACCGACTGCGCAGAAAGCAACCGTCACCTGTCTGTTAAGTGGGCATAATCCCCGCTCTCACGCTCCCCTTCATCGGGGAGCTTTTTTATTGCCCTTCAAGCTTCGCTGTATATTCGGTCATTCCAACACGCTCAAAAACCCGCAAAGCTTTGATAAACAAGAAAAAACCTGTAGTTTCAACAACTACAGGCTTGGCACGCCGTAAGGGATTCGAACCCCTGACCTTCTGGTCCGTAGCCAGACGCTCTATCCAGCTGAGCTAACGGCGCTTATCGCTTAACGCCTAAGTATATTAGCACAGCCGGAGATGAATTGCAAGCATTTTTTGATTATTTTGACCTTTTGGGGAAAATTTTATTCCAAATGCCAAATAAATTGTTTACACATAGGAAATATTTGAAGGCATTTTAGTTCACTATGACAGCAGAATTTGTGCTATACTACTGCCATGATTATTAACTCCATGAGAGGAGAACTTTTGATGAGTGTAAAAATTCTGGCGGTCGGCGATGTGTGCGGCGAGCCGGGCCTGGATTATCTTGCGAAGAATCTGCGCCGCCTGCGGAAGGAGCTGGAGCTCAGCTTCGTTGTTGTAAACGGCGAAAACGCCAACGTCGTCGGCATAACTCCGCGTCAGGCCGACGCGATTTTTCATTCCGGTGCCGATGTGATAACCCTCGGCAACCACACATGGACGCGCACGGAGCTGCGCCCGTATCTTGACGAGAGGCGCAAAATTCTGCGTCCGGCAAACTGCGCTCCGCAATGCCCGGGGCGCGGCATTGATGTCTACAAAACATCCTTCGGGGATGTGTGCGTAATTAATCTTCTCGGCCGCTTCACGCTTGATCCGAACACGGACAATCCGTTTGTCATCGCAGATGACTATATGCATGAGATTCGCGAGAAGATAATCCTCGTCGATTTTCACGCCGAGGGCACAAGCGAAAAACGCGCAATGGGCTTTTTGCTTGACGGCAAAGCGAGCGCCGTCTGGGGGACGCACACCCATGTGCAGACCTCCGATGCCTGTGTGCTTCCGAACGGAACAGGATACATAACCGATCTGGGCATGACTGGCGCGGTAAACTCCGTCATCGGCATCACGCCCGAGCAGTCGATAGGCAAATTCTTCGGTGACCCGCCGCGCAGATACGATTCGGCGAAGGGACCTGCAAAGCTTGAAGGCTGCATATTCACCATTGACCCCGAAACCGGCAAATGCCTGAATGCGGAAGGAGTGAGGTTTACATGAGCGCAATTAAAATACTCCATGCTGCAGACCTGCACCTCGACTCACCTTTTGAGGGCCTCGGTGCCGACAAGGCATCTCAGCGCAGGGCCGAGCAGCGGCAGCTGCTTTATCGTCTGGCGTCCCTTGCCGGAAGCGAGCATGCGGACATTGTTCTGCTATCCGGCGACCTTCTCGATTCCGACTGCGCCTATGCCGAAACGGTTGAGGCCCTGGCGCAGGCGCTCGGCAGTATCGCGGCTCCTGTTTTCATAGCTCCGGGAAATCACGACTTTTACTCTCCGCGCTCGGCATATGCGCGCGTAAAATTTCCCGAAAATGTGCATATATTCAAAAAAAGCTCGATAGAGTGCGTTGAGCTTGACCGGCTCGGTGTGCGAGTCTGGGGTGCGGCTTTTTGCGACAAATACAGCAACGAAATGCTGCACGGCTTCACGGCAGACAAGAAATACGGAATCACGGATATCATGTGCATCCACGGCGACATTGACGCATCCTCAAACTACAATCCGATAAGCGAACAGGACATGGCAGACTCCGGCATGGATTATATCGCCCTTGGGCATATTCACAAGGGCAGCGGACTTAAAAAGGCCGGTGCGGCATATTATGCCTGGCCGGGCTGCCCCGAAGGGCGAGGCTTTGACGAGACGGGCGAAAAGCAGGTTTATATCGTAACACTCGACGGCGGCTGCAGCATAAAGCCCATGTGCATCGCACAGCGCAAATATGAGATACTGCCCGTCACGCTCACAAGCGATGACGCACTCGGTGATATTCTCTCCGCTCTGCCGGAGAACACCGCAAGCGATGTCTATCGTATAATTTTGCGCGGCGAAACGCTTGAATCCCCGAAGCTTGACGAGCTTAATGCCGCACTCGGCAGCAGATTTTTCTCACTGCAGCTGCGTGACGAGACCTATCTGCGGCGCGATATCTGGGAAAGCGCGGGACAGGATAATCTACGCGGAGTGTTTCTCGCCCGTCTTAAGGACGCGCTCGACGCCGCCGAAACCGATGAGGAACGTGAAAAAATAACCCGTGCCGCACGCTGGGGGCTTGCCGCACTTGACAATCGCGAGGAGGTCAGCCGCCATGATAATTAAGAAACTCGACGCGACATTCGGCAGACTCGACGGCGACAGCCTTGAGCTGCACGATGGTCTGAATATAATCACCGCTCCGAATGAGAGCGGAAAGAGCACATGGTGCGCGTTCATACGCGCCATGCTCTACGGAATTGACAGCTCTGAGCGTCAGAAGGCAGGATTCCTGCCGGATAAAATGCGATACGCTCCGTGGTCCGGTGCCGCGATGGAAGGCAGGATGGACATAGAAAGCGGCGGGCGTGAGATAAGCCTTGTGCGCACAACAAGAAGTGCAAACGCGCCTATGCGCGAGTTTTCCGCCATGTACACGGGAACGGGCATACCCGTGGACGGACTGACAGGCTCAAACGCCGGCCAAATGCTCACCGGAATCAGCCGTGATGTTTTCTGCCGCAGTGCATTTATCGAGCAGGGCAACGTTGCCGTAACGCACAGCGCCGAGCTTGAAAAGCGCATCAGCTCCATCGTCTCCACCGGCGACGAGGACTGCTCCTACACCGAAGCGGATGAGCGCCTGCGTCAGTGGCAGCGCAAGCGCCGCTTTAACCGTCACGGACGCCTGCCGGAGCTGGAAGATGAGCTTGAGCGCAAAAAGCGTCTTTTAAATGATCTCACAAATGCCGCGCGCCAGCACGAGGACATGACCGCCGAGCTTGAACGGGCGAAGGCAGAATGCACCCGTCTTGAGGCCGAGGTAACCGAAAGCCGCAAGATTGTGCGCAGGGAGGCTCTCAGCAGTCTGCAGAGCGTCAGAAACGAGGTAAACACCGCCGCCGAACGGCATGATAAGGCCCTCCAGCGGCGCGACTCCTGCAGGAATGCGCTGCTTGCAAACGCCATGGGCGAGCAAAGTCCGGAAGAGGCAAAGGCAGCAGCCAAAAAAGACATAAGCACCTGCCTTAATCTCAAGGCGCAGTCGGAGCGCAGAAGCTCCCCTGCCGCGGCAATCATATTGTTTATTCTATGTGCGGCATTTATTGCATTCGGTCTGCTTGTCAGAGATTTTATGCTGCATTCCTTCGCGACGGCGGCGCTTGTTCTGATTATCGGAATTGTACTTTTCATCCGCTCATCGCGGCTGAAAGCGGAGATACTCGATGCCGGAAAGGAACGGCTCGGCATACTTCAGAAATACAATGCCGAGGTCGAGGATGATATCGCCTCGTGTCTTGACGAGTATCTCAAATTATACGACAGCTACGTCGAAGCACAGCGCATTGAAAAGGAAACTGCAGATGCGCTTGCCAATGTCCGCAGGATGCAGGAGCAATCGGAAACACGCACGCTCAGCCAGCTTGACTTCAGCGGCGGTGACAACAGGGCAGCTCAGCTGACGGCTCAATTGAACGAGGCACGTGCAAAATGCACCCGAATTTCAACCGCAATGGCTGAGCGCAGCGGCAGGCTTGCCGCGATGGGCGATCCGCTTGTGCTCGGCTCGGAAATAAGCCGTATGGAAAACGAACATGAACAGCTGACCGAGGAATACGATGCCATAACGCTGGCCATCGACACTCTGCGCAAGGCAGATGAGGAAATTCAAAGCCGTTTCTCCCCCGCTCTGGGCAAGCTTGCCGCGGAATATATGCAGTATGTCACCGACGGAAAATATGACGGCGTTATGCTCGACCGCGATTTCTCCGCACAGGTACACGAAAGCGGAGCGGCTGTTCCGCATCCGGCAAATTACCTCAGTGCCGGCACCTTGGATCTTATGTATCTGGCAGTGCGCCTTGCGGTATGCGCTCTGGCGCTTCCCGAGGATGCAAACTGTCCGCTGATTATTGACGATGCACTTGTTAACCTTGATCCCGAGCGGCGCGCACAGGCGCTCCGGCTTCTTGAGAAGATTGCACAGCAGCGTCAGGTGATTCTCTTCAGCTGCAAATAATTATATACAGCAAAACCCGACAGATTAATTAGGAACCTGTCGGGTTTTAATCACTGCTCACCGTCTATGAGCTGCATGGCGGTGGTTTTATATTCTTCGATTGCACTTGCCGGAGATATGATGCGCATAAGCTTTCCGAACTGGAATATCCAGCCCCAGAATGTCGGGCTGAGCTGAACCTTAACCGTCGCGGCGCATTCGCTGTCACCTATCTGAATCATGCGCGTGCTCTCGCCGAATCTGTCATACACAGCACCGATTAGTCTGTTGTCAAACTGAATCGTAATTTTCTCGGGTCTGCCGCCGTACATTTTAAATGCCTGTTCCGTATATCCGGACACATCGCCGCGAAGCTTCAAAGCCTTTTCGCTGATATACTCATCGAGAATTTCGACACTGTCCATCCTGTCGACGCGATAGTTGACTGTGCTGTCGTGCTTTGCGTTGTAGCTGAGAAGATAATAATTATCCTCGTTGAACACCAGGGCGATAGGCTCAACCGAATAATGCTTACCGTCCTTGCGGTAGACCTTGCAGCCGTCGGCATCCAGATCAAAATATCGGAACGCGGCCTTCTGCCGCCTGTCAATGGCGTCCTCCAGATAGTTGACGTTATAATAAATCGATTCGTTGCTGTGCTTGCGCGTGTTGAAGCAGACCATATTGCCCTTGAGAATATCGGCGCGGTGGCTGCCGCCGAGAGCCGCGATTTTTCCTATGAGCTCGTCGGTTTTCTTTTCCGTCACGAAGCTTGCCGCCTGAACGGCATCGATGAGAATTTTAAGCTCCGGAACGCTGAAGCTGCGGTCTTCGATATAATATCCCTTTTCGTGACCCATCATATCAGAAAGGATTTCAAAGCCCTCCTTGTTGAGAAGCTTTATATCCTTTGAAAGCGTTCGTCTGTCGCAGGCGATGCCCATATCACCCAGGCGTCGGCACACCTCGGTTGCACGCATCGGATGCTGCTCGTCAGTTTCCTGCTGCAGCATTTCGACAAGCTTCAGCAGCTTTATCTTATGGCTGTTTTCCCCTGCCATATTCATACCTCCCGCTTATATCGGCGCTTATATTTTCGCTTTTTCTGCGATTATAGCATAAAAAAGTGCAGGAAGCAAACTGCTTCCTGCACTTTTTCGTTACTCTTTGCGTTTTTTGAATTACTGTCTTGCCTCGATGTACTCGACAATCTTGCCGACTGTAGGCAGCTCCGGCACATCCTCATCGGGAATCTGAATGCCGAACTCGTCCTCGACGGACATGATGAGCTCAACGACATCAAGAGAATCCGCGCCAAGGTCGTCAACGATATTGGTGTCTGCGGAAATGCTCTCTGCGGATACTTCAAACTGCTGGGCAAGAATCTTCTGAATTTTTTCAAGCATCATTTTAATTCCTCCAATATACGGGGCTTATGCCCACTCGCGGCTTTGCGGCTTATTGCCGTTGTTCTGCGGCTTGTCGTAGGAAACGACAACGCGGCGGTTAGGCTCTGTGCCTGTTGAACTGGTGCTTACACCTTCGTAATCCTGAAGCGCGGCGTGGATGATATGACGCTCATAGCTGTTCATCGGCTCAAGTGCCATGCTGCGCTTATATTTAATGACCTTGGCTGCCATCTTCTCGGCAAGGCGGACAAGCGACTCCTCGCGCTTTGCGCGATAGCTTTCGGCATCAACACAGATGTGTGAGTGCTTATCGCTGCCGCGGTTTATGACATAGTTGGTCAAATGCTGGATTGCATCGAGGGTCTCTCCTCTGCGGCCGATGACCGCGCCCATATTTGCACCGGAGAGATTGACTGCAATGCTCTTGGCGTCGCGGCGGCTTATCTCAATGTCCGCCTTGACATCCATGCGCTCAAGAAGGCCCGTAAGGAATGCTCTTATTTCGGCAAACTCGCCGTTTTCCGCTGCGGCAGGTGCCTCTTTTGCGGGCTTTTCCTCCTCGGCAGCGGGTGCAGCCTTTTCCTCAACCTCGGGCTCATCGGGAGCTTCATACTCGACACACACAACTGCGGGAGAAGCACCTATGCCCAGAAATCCGGATTTTGCGCGCTCAACTACCGTAACGGAAACATCGTCGCGCTCAAGTCCGAGCTCCTTCAGGGCTGCTGCGATGGCTTCATCCTCTGTGCGGCCTGTGGTTTTCAAAGACTTTATCATTTTTCACTATTCTCCTGTGACTGTTCAGGCTCTGCTTCCGTCTGATCTGCGGTCTCTTCAACTGCATCATCGGACTTTGCCACCGCTGCCTTTTCATCGGCATAGCGGTTCGGATCGTAAGCTCTGCCCCTTGCGTAGCGGCGCTTGCCGACCTGAGAGGGATTATCGGGCTTTTCTATGCCGAGCTTTTCAAGGCGAGCCTCACGCTCTGCCCTTTCACTTGCCGCGATGCGCTCTGCATCTGCCTGCTTCTGCTGAGCCTGCATTTTTTTCTTGCTGGTGTTGTTATTGCGTGTTGTTGCACCCTCGGCCTTGAGCTGCTCATGCTCCTCGTGGCGGCGTGCGCGTTCTGCTTCCTTTTCCTTCTCTGCCGCAATGCGCTCTGCATCCTCGATATCAAGCTTGCGCTTGTAGTACTTGGTGAGGACAAAGTCGCGGACTATGCCGAAGCAGCTGTTGGCAATCCAGTAAACGCCGAGAGCTGCAGGCATGACGAAGCAGATCCAGACCGACATAAGCGGCATCATGATGTTCATGGTCTTCATGCTCATTGCCGCCTGACCTGCCTGGGGAGGATTGGTCGCCTGGCTGATCTTCATTGACGCCCATGAGAGGAAAGCCGCAATAATGGGAATCAGGAACAGTCCGATATTGGCAAGAATGTCCGGGCTCGAAAAATCGAAGGTCCAGATCTTCCATTCGGGGACGGAACCGAGGTTCATTCCGAGAAAGCTATAGTCAAGATCAAGAAGCTTCCCGTTGAAGTTGCCGAGTGCGTTTGTGACAGCATCCCAGTTCTTGTGGATGGCATCGGCAACGCCGATCTGGTCATAGGTGCCCTGCTTGGAGGCGACAAAGCCTGCATTCTCGGTCACCCACTCGGTGAGCTTGGTTACATTGCTGTCGCTCAGGCCCATCATGTAGCCGAGCGGCTGACGGATAACACCGTACAGAGCAATGAGGATGGGGAAAGGAATCAGCGACCAGAGGCAGCCGGACGTGGGGCTTGCGCCCTGCTCCTTATAGAGCTTCATGACTTCCTGCTGATATTTCTGCTGATTGCCCCTATGCTTTTTCTCCAGCTCCTTAAGCTGGGGCTGGATGCGGGTGGTCTTCATCATGCCCTTCTTGCTCTTTGCCATAAACGGCAGGAGGATTAAGTTAACCACCAGAGCAAAGAGGATAACGGCAAGACCATAGCTGTCGGTCCAGTTATAAAGGATCTCCAGCAGTCTGGCAAACGGCCAGACTATAATATCCCATAGTGACATAAGTTTCTCCTTGTATTCCGATCCGCGTCAGGGAACGGGATCGAAGAAATCGTGTTCGCCGAAGTGAAAAGGATGACACTTCGACAGCCGCTTCAGGGCGAGCCAGCCGCCCTTCAAAGCCCCGTATTTCTCGATGGCTTCCACGGCATACTGTGAGCAGGTCGGGATAAATCTGCACCTCGGCGGAAACGCCGGGGATATGTAT
>CAVAPG010000015.1:0-25582 GCA_963590435.1 bacterium | reverse complement strand
TGCAACCCCACCACCGCTGGCGCGGTCCCCCTCCCCTTACACAGGGGAGGCAATGTGGGAGCCGTTACACTGGCGGCTGTTTTTACACAGGTGGAGACAATGGGGGGTTGCCAATATTCACAACGCGGATTGCTTTATCTTTTGCTGACATTTTATTATACACCCTGTGACGGATAAATCAAGGAAAAGCTGCCGAGGTGGGGATAAAGACAAAGATTTTACGCAAAATTTACATGTATGTGGAGCGGCAAAACCGAAAACTGTCCATACAGGGATTAAATTCCGGACCCGGGATGCGGCGTTGGTTGCATAATTATTTTTTATTCGCCGAAAAGTGAATTATTCGTAAAATAATTGAAATATTCTCACTGGCGAAAACTGCGAAATATCAAGGGTTTTGAACATTTTCAACAGAGTTTTCAACACTGCAGTATTCATTCTACATGCCAAATCGGTTAACATAACGCATTTATCAGACTAATTTAGAAGGAAAACATTGACGCTTCGAAAAAGTAATAGTAATATATAACCATATGATTTAATTTGATTTGATTGCCGCTGGCAGGGGGTGTCGGGTTTTGGACGAAAAAGGAAATAAGCACAGATATTCTCAGTATATAGGCTGGGGTGTGACGGCGTTTGCGGTCATTGCGGCAGGAATTTTATTCTATTTCGGCATTGACTATATGGGCAAGCTTCTGGATGCCCTGGGCAAGCTCGTCGGCATACTCAGCCCGTTTATCTGGGGTCTTGTCATATCGTATCTGCTCATTCCGTCGATGATGCTCTATGAGCGCAAGCTGTTCAAGCCGCTTGTTGCGAAGATGAACAAGACAAAGCAGCGCGTAAAACCGGGCAGTAAGCTGCCGAGGGTGCTCTCGCTCATTCTCTCCGAGATAGTGATGCTTATTATAATCGCCGCGCTGTTTTATCTCATCGTTCCGCAGGTGTACGACAGCATATCGCAGATTATAATAAACAGCCCGTCCTATTTCGATTCGGCCTCCTCCGCGCTTGACAATCTGCTCAGGAACTATCCGGAGATAGAGCAGATAGCGACGAAGGTGTTCGGCAATCTGACCGATGCGCTGACAAACTGGGCAACCAATACGCTTCTGCCGAGCATGGAAAATGTCGTAACGAACATAACAAGCGGCGTTTTCTACGTCCTCAAGGGTGTGTATAATATAGTCATCGGCATAATCGTGTCCGTTTATATTCTTTATAACAAAGAGCCCTTCATCGCCCACTACCGCAAGATACTCTACAGCATTTTTTCTCCTCACAGTGCAAAGCGCATATTCGAGGCGCTCCGTTTTGCCGACAGAACATTCATGGGCTTCATAAGCGGCAAGCTGCTCGACAGTGCCATAATCGGCGTGCTGTGCTACATCGGCTGCGTTATCCTCAATATGCCGTACTCGCTGCTAATCGCGGTCATTGTCGGCGTGACGAATGTCATTCCGTTCTTCGGACCGTTTATAGGCGCCATTCCCTCGGCACTGCTGGTTCTGCTTGTCGATCCGAAAATGTGCCTGTGGTTTATCATTTTCGTGTTTGTCCTTCAGCAGCTTGACGGCAACGTCATCGGTCCGAAAATCCTCGGAACGTCTATCGGCATCAACGGCTTCTGGGTGTTGTTTTCCATCGTGCTTTTCGGCGGCATATTCGGATTCTGGGGCATGCTCCTGGGTGTGCCGGCATTCGTGATTATCTACACTGCACTGGAAATGATAGTAAACCGCAAGCTGCGCCGGCATAATCTGCCGACGGATGCACAGCAATATGCAAATCTCGATTATATAGACCCCGAAACGCTCAAGCTCATCCCGAAGCGCAAACCGAAATCCCCGGTCCAATCGGATGAGAAAAAGTAAATAGAAAAATTACTACAGCGGCTGTATTTCACAGTCGCTGTAGTTTTCATTTCATGTAAAATTCTTTGACATGCTGTTATATATTCAACTCGTTATATATTCAGCTCGAGGTTTTCTCCGGTGATGCCGACGAAGGCTCCTTTCCGGGCCTGGGGTGAATCGGCATGGCACAGTAGCCACTTGTTTTTCATCCAAAGCAGACCGTCCTCGCCGGGCAGAGAGCTGTCAACGGCGTCGAGCGCGGTGTTTGTGCCCTCGGTAAGGACAACGAGACAGTTAAAGCCCTCGTCGCTTATGCGGCAGGGCGCAAAGTGCAGAACACGCGGATATATCTCAACCGGAACATCGGGCGGCAGATATACGCCGACCGCGCGGGAACTGTCAAGCCGGCGGTTTATTATATCCTCCGGCAGTGCGAGCAGAAGAACCAGACCGCTTGTTGAGAAATTGACCTCGCTGCAGCGGTGGTATTCCTCGGCGTTGAGCCTGAAGCCGTGTCCGTTGCAGTAGCCTGCCTGTATCGGCATATCGCCGTATACCGAGTGCTTTATGCGTTTGATTGCATCCAGCGACATGAGAAGCTCATTTGATGCGACATAGCAATTGCCGTCCTCGGGTATGGGCATTTTAAGCATGGCCTGATGCAGCTCGGAGCTGTCTCCGAGCTCAAGAGTGCGCCCATAGGGGGCAAAGCGCTCGTCAAAGACATCGAATATCTCAAGCTGAGGATTTTTCTCTTTAAGAAAATTCAGCATGTTGTTCATAATAATCCTCCGGATTCGAAAAAGCGTTCAACCATAAGAAGGCCGGCGGCGGCTTTTTCGAGCTTTTTATTATACTTGCTTTTTTCAATCGGGATATTGTGATGCGCATCGACACCCTCGCGCATTTCCGCCATGAGCTTGGAAAGATAGTACGGATTCTCAAACATTCTGCCGTAGAGAACGAGCTTTCCGGGATCGAGCGTGTATATGACCGATTTGAGCGCCGACGCCAGCGCGGCGGCGGCATTTTCCACAAGGGCGGCTATCTGCGCATCGCCGCTTTGCGCGGCATTGAACACATCTTCAATCGTAAGCTCCGAGGGATCGCGTCCGCCGCATATATTCCAGAGCACCGGTGTTTTTTCCGGCGAGAGCAGCTCAAGTGCGCCCGTGAGTATTGCCGTCGGCGAGGCGACGGTTTCAAGGCATCCGCTTTTTCCGCATGAGCAGGGGCGTCCGCCGCGTTTTACGACCGGAATATGCCCTATCTCGGCGCACTGCTGACTGCTGCCGCACCATATGCGCCCGTCTATCGAAAGCGAAGCGCCGATGCCGTATTCACAGCGCAGGAAAAACTGCGAGCTGAGGTTATTATCCTTTGCAAAGAACATCTGCGCGGCAAACAGTGCGCGGACGTTGTTTGCCATGACGCAGGGCAGACCCGTAAGGGCCTCAAATTTATCGCACAGCGGATAGTTGAGAGTATCGAGCGCACCGAAACTGTTGCGCACAACGCGCCCGTCCGGCGAGGTAATGCCGCGTATTGCAATGCCGAGGCCTATGATTTTATCTCTTGCCAGGCGGTTTTCCTCCGCAAGCTGACAGATGCGTGCAGACAGGGCGCGCACGGTTTCATCCGCGGCGCATTTTTCTTCAATGGCAAGCTCCTCGACGAAAATTACAGACCCGTCAAGCCGCACCGCTGAAATAATCGCCTGACGCAGATTTATAAGAACGCCCAGAGCGTATCGTGCATCGGGTCTGAGCTCAAGGGTCACCTCGCGCCGACCGGCTCCGCCGCCGACGATGGATGCTCCCTCGCGGATGAGCCCTTCGGATATCATTTCGCCGGCAATTTTGGTTATTGCCGCAGGGGTGAGCTTCGTGCATTCGGCAAGACGCTTGCGCGACATACCGCCGTTTTCGTGCAGAAGCCGCAGGGCGGCGCTTCTGTTGGTGCGCTTTATGCCCATCATATTGTCGCCTTCGTGTATCATGGCATAACTCCGTTTTGCTCAGCCTGCCGATTGCAGGCTTTTTCTGTTTATCCTGCCGCGCAGAAGTATCAGAACCGCGCCGCACAATACAGTAAATATACCAAGCAGCTTGCGCCCCGTCAACTGCTCATTGAGGAAGAAGACGCCTATAAAGCAGCTTACCACGGGCATGAGCAGAAGATAGAGCTTGACCACCCACACCTCATAACGCTTGAGATTGCGGTAATAGAAGAAATAAATGCCCGTCTGCGCCAGACCGCCGAGCGCAACAAGCGCCCACATGGCAGGGGAAAAATCAAATGCCGACGGCGACAGCGCGCCTGCCGATACGGCAGTGCCGGAAAAGAGCAGAAGAACGACAAAATTATTGTAATACGATATCGTGTCCGCGCCCTCGTGATATTTCTCCTGCGCGTTTTTTATTATAAACGCATTGACAGTTACGCACATGGCGCTGAGGATGAAGAAAAGGTCCGTTGGATTAAGCTGCATGCCGCGAAAATCAACGCCGAGGACCAGAAGCACGCCGCCTATCATGACAAGCGTACCGAGCCAGTCGGATGCAAACAGCTTTTTCCGATAGATAATCACCGTTGCGAGGTTTACCATCAGAACATCGGTCTTAAGAAGCGCCGTGCCGGTGCTCAGCGAGCCGCCGGCGTAGCCGAGGTTTGCAAAAAGATCGAGCAGGAAGCCGAAAACGCCTATGGCAATAAGCGTGATAAGCTGTTTTTTCCCCTGACGGAACAGGGCGGCAAAGCTGCGGTCCTCATAAAGCTGAACCGTCAGGAACAAAAGCGCGGCAAAGCGCAGCAGCATTCCGGCAAGCGCGGCAGAGCCCGTCGCGTCAACAAGAATCTTCGATACGGTGTAGTACACCGACCACGACAGCACCATGCCGCCTATCATAAACGAGCTTTTAAGCTTTGAACTCATCTGAGGGCCTCGAACATTTCGCGCAGGGCGGTCTCATCCATCGAAACGGGGTTGTTGCGCATAAGCGGATGCGCGGCGCAGTCGCGGCAGAGCTTATCCATATCCGCATCATCCAAATCGCCGAGCTCGCTGAGCTTAGTTCTGAGACCGCCGAGCTTTTTAAGCGATGCTATTTTGTCTGCAAGCTCATCCGAGCCGCTCAGACCCGCTCTGCGGCAGAGGGTCTCAAGACGCTCATCGGCATTTATGCGCACAAAGCTGTCGAGCGTAAATGCGCAGGCCTCGCCGTGAGGCATGTGATAATCCTCCGAAAGCGGATAGCTGCATGCGTGGCATGCGGCAGTCTTCGGCTGGGCAAAGGCAAGTCCGCCGAGCAGTGCGGCATAGGACATGGCACTGCGTGCGTTTATATCACTTCCGTCACGCCATGCGTTTTCAAGATTGCCGAGTATGAGGCGCACGGCCTCGGCTGTCATAAGTTCGCATATAGGCTGATGGTTTACGCTCCAGAAGCCCTCAAGCGCATGGGCAAGCGCGTCAAGTCCGGTGTTCATTGTCGTTCTCGGCGGAACGCTCAGGCACAGCTCCGGGTCAACTATTGCGGCAGTCGGCATAAATGCCGGATTGTTTATGGTCTTCTTTTCGCTGCCGTTGCTGATGACGGAAACCTGCGTCACCTCGCTGCCTGTTCCGGCAGTCGTCGGAACGGCGATTACGGGCAGCCTGTTTTGCGGAAACGGGCGCGTGCCGCGGTAGTATTCAAGCGCGTCGGCTTCTTCAAGAGCAATCGCCGCGGCGAACTTGGCTGTGTCTATCGCGCTACCGCCGCCGATGCCGATGACAGCATCAGCATTTTTCTCTTTTGCGAGCATGGCGGCCCTGACAACGCCCGAAAGCTGCGGATTTTGCTCAACCTCTCCGAATACGCCGACAAGCTCCGGCGTATTTGCACACATTTCCTCGGCCTTTGGCGCAAAGTGCCGCCCGCAGACGATGATGCAGCGGCCGAGTCCGAGCTCACGGAGCCTTTTGCCCAGCCTGCCGAATTCCCCTGCGCCGAAGAATATCTTCACCGGCTGGGAATAGACAAAATTACTTATCATATACGCTGTCCTCGATTGCGGAAACCTGAACCGCGAATTTCTTCATGTTCTCCTTGCGCCAGTCCTCAAGATCCTGGCACCATTCTGTTGCAAGGAAGGTCTTGACCATTTCTATGGCCATCTCCGGTCCGACTATCCAGCCACCCATGCACAAGACATTGGCGTTGTTTATGGCGCGCGCCATTTTTGCCGAATACACGCCCTCGCAGGCGACGGCGTACACGCCCTTGAATTTGTTTGCAACCACGCACATGCCCGCACCGGTGCCGCAGATGAGAACAGCCTTGTCATACTCTCCGCTCTGGACCAGCGGTGCCGCCTTGCCGGCAACCGCGTAATACGGAACCACATGGTCGATATCCTGTGTGCCGAGGTCGTCAAACTCAATGCCGGCCTGTGTGAGATATTCCTTTACCGCTTCCTTTACGGCAAAGCCGGATTTATCGCTGCCGATTGCTATTTTCATGATATTATATCTCCTTACTGATAATTCGGATTATAAGATTATTTAAGTGCCGCGGCCTTTTTAGCCGACTCGACTATGTTTTCAACCGTCAGACCCATTGCCCGACGCAGATACGGAAGCTTTCCGACCTCGCCGAAGCGATCTTCGACGCCGAGTGCGCAAACGGGCAGCTTTTCCTCGGCAAGAGCCTCCAGAACCGCCGAGTGCAGACCGCCTATGACATTGTGGTTTTCAACCGTCAGCACGGCGCCGGTCTTTTTAGCCGAGCCTATGACGCTCTCGCGGTCAATGGGCTTAATAGTATGGATGTTTATTATCTCGCATGAGATGCCCTCGGCATCGAGAAGCTCTGCCGCGGCGACGACATCGGCAGTCAGAAATCCCGAAACGAATATAGTCAGGTCGCGCCCTTCGCGCAGAGTGTCTGCCTTGAACAGGTCAAATTTATATCCCTCGCCGAACACCACGGGGAGCTCCTTGCGGAACAGACGGATGTATACGGGACCCTCGTAGTCATTTATGACAGGCATTGCCGCGCGAAGCTGAACCTCGTCGACAGGCTCGAATATAACCATGCCGGGGATGGAGCGCACAACACCGATATCCTCCATGCTCATGTGCGTCCCGCCGTTAAGCTCGGCGGAAATGCCGGGGTCGGTGCCGACTATTTTGACATTGCTCTTTGCATAGGATATGGATATTGCAATCTGGTCGCAGATGCGGCGCGTCGCAAACGGCGTGAAGCTTTCGATATAAGGCTTAAATCCGTAGCTTGCAAGTCCGGCTGCCACGGAAGCCATGTTCTGCTCGGCAACGCCGCAGTCGAACATCTGATTCGGAAAACGCTCATACAGTGCGCGGGTTCCGCTAGCCTTTGCAAGGTCTGCATCCAGCACGCAGACGTGACGGTCCTGCGTCATAAGCTCGGCAAGACACTCGGCATAAACAGCTCTCATTTCCATATTCTCAGCCCTCCCTTATCTCGGCAACGGCGGCCTTGGCTTGCTCGATGCTGACATTGGTGTTGTGATTGCCGACGCCCAGCTCTTCGATCCATTTGACTCCGCAGCCCTTGAGCGTGTTGAGTATAACCATGGTCGGCTTGCCGCTTGCGCGGTTTGCCTTTGCCTGCGCTACAGCAGCGGCAACCTGCTCGACATCATTTCCGTCGGCAACATCAATGACGTTCCAGCCGAAAGCCGCCCACTTGTCTGCAAGGGGCGCAATGTCGTTTACCTGCGCAACAGGTCCGTCTATCTGCAGCTTATTATAATCGGTAAAACCGATGAGATTTCCGAGATGCTTTGCCGAGGCGAACATTGCCGCCTCCCAGATCTGACCCTCCTGCGACTCACCGTCGCCGATGATGGTGTATATTGTCGCGCCGTCATCCTCAAGCTTTGAGCCGAGCGCCGCACCGACAGCGCAGGAAAAACCCTGGCCGAGACTGCCGGTTGTCATGTCAATGCCGACAGTGAGGTTCATATCGCAGTGGCTGGGCAGATGCGTGCCGCCCTGATTGAGCGTCAGAAGCTCTTTTTTGTCAAAATATCCGCGGTTTGCCAGCGTTGCATACACGGCAGGACCGGCGTGCCCCTTCGAGCAGATGAGTCTGTCGCGCCCCGGCATTTTGGGGTTTGACGGGTCGATGTTCATTTCACGGAAATAAAGAACCGCCAGCAGCTCGACTATCGACAGGCAGCCCCCTATATGACCGACACCGAGATTCCCGATGCTTGTCACGATATCACAGCGGATATCCTTGCATATTTCTTTAAGATCACAGTTCAAGGTTACATTCCTCCTGATTTAATTAAAAGGTTTAACCAAACGAATCTTACGCCTGCCGTTTCACTTTGTCAACATGCGAATATATATTTTTATTGACATATTTCGGCCGCGGCTCTATGATTATTAAGAAAGTTTAATTAATGGTGTAATACACGAGGTGCGAAATGAAAGCTTTTACCCCTGTTTATATTCCTGCCGGCGTCCCGACCTTTCATCTGGAAAGCGCCAAGGAGCAGTTTGAGGCATCGAAAAAGCTGCTGTGCGGCATTGACGGGCGCGTTGCCGTGCCCGATGATATGCTTCTGAGCATAGATGCGATAAACGCGTTCCTTGACACGGTGCAGCCGGATCTGGTCATTTTTCAGAACCTGACCTTTGCAAATTCGGCGTACATATCCGCCGTGCTTCACAGAACGGACTGTCCTGTTTTGCTGTGGACCCTGCGCGAGCCGGTCATCGACGGAGGCAGACTTCGCCTTAACTCCCTGACTGGTGCCTATTCGGCCGCCAACGCCATGCGCGCATTCGGAGACCGCCGCTTTGAATATGTCTTCGGGGCGCCCGATGAAGAGAGAGTGCGCGATGAAATTTCCGCAAGCATAAAAGCAGCGGAGCTTATACTCAAAATGCGCGGGCTTAAAATGTCCGCCGTCGGCCACACTCCGCAGGGCTTCGGCTTTGGCCGTGCGCTCGATGCCGAGCTTTTGTCGGTCTTCGGCGTGGAGCTTGATTCAATCGAGGCGCGTGAGCTTATAGACAATGCAAAGAGCCTTTCCGATGCCGACTGCGCGGAATATCTCAGGCAGTCCGAGCAGGCAATGTGCGGACTTGAAAAAACGCCGGAGAAGAACAGGCTTGACTATGCACGCCTTCTCAAGGCATACGCCGATTATGTGGGCAAAAATAATATAGGCGCGCTTGCCTCGCGCTGCTGGCCGGATTTCTTCACGGCGTTCGGAACTCCCGTGTGCGCGGTTTTGTCTATGCTCAACGACATGGGCGTTGCCGCCGCGTGCGAGGCCGATATATACGGCGCGCTGTCAATGTGGATTGGCATGCAGCTGTCCGGAGAGCCGGTTTTCTTCGGCGACCCCGTATCGCTTGACGAGGGCGAGAATACTCTGACCTTCTGGCACTGCGGCGCCGCCGCGTGCTCGCTTGCACGGCGTGATACCGGAGCTGTTGTCGGCGTGCACCCCAACAGAAAGATAGGCCCTGCAATGGACTTCGGATGCGAGGCATTTCCCGAGACCACGGTGTTCCGTGTCGGACGCGAGCCCGACGGTTCGTTCCGCTTCTTCATCCTTGAAGGTGAAGCACTCGACAAGCCCAAGCAGTTTATCGGCACATCGATAGTCGTGAAAACGGACAATCCCGTGCGCGAGATAGTCGAGAGTAGCGTCAGGGCAGGCTTCGAGCCGCACTACGCCGTCATAAAAGGCCACTGTGCCCGCACGCTTGAGGCGCTTGCCGATATGCTCGGCATCCCCGTGTGCAGATACTAATATAATACATGCATAAATATTATAAGAAGCTCCCCACACCGGAGAGCTTCTTTTTGCGTCAGGCCGCCTGCGTTGATTCCGTAATTTCCGAGGACTCGGTTGTATCCGTAGTCTCGGTGGTTTCGGTTGTTTCGGTCGATTCAGTCGGCTCAGTCGGTTCAACCGGTTCGGCAGGTTGTTCTGTCGGTTCTGTCGGTTCTGTCGGTTCAACAGGCACGGTGGGTTCAACCGGTTCGGTAGGCTCTGTTGGCTCAGTCGGCTCAACAGGTGCGACAGGCTCAAGGGGTTCTTCCAGGGCACGGTAGAGGAATGTTACGACCTGGGCGCGCGTTGCGCCGGCCTTCGGCGCAAAGTGATCGCCGCCGTTTCCGTTGGTCACTCCGTTTTCATATGCCCAGAGGACGGCGTTATAGTAGTAGTCGCTTTGATGAACGTCGGAGAACGGATTGTCGATGCTCGATGCGCTCTTTCCGAGATAGCGCCAGAGGAAGGTCACAAACTGGGCGCGTGTCACGCATGCGTTGGGGCTGAATTTCTTGGCTGAGGTTCCCGTTGTTATGCCCTGTTCGGCTGCCCACTGCACGGCGAGGGCGTAATAGCTGCTGTCGGAAACATCGCTGAAGCGGCAGTATTCACTTTCCGGAGCGGGGCGTCCTGCCGCGCGCCAGAGGAAGGTTACGACCTCGGCACGGGTACACATTGCGTCGGGCTTGAATTTAGTGTAGCCTGAGCCGTTGGATATGCCCTTGCCGATGGCCCATTTTATGCCGTCTGCAAAGTAGACATGCTTGCCGTCAAAATCGACGTCCGTCGCGGCAACCGTGAAGCTGTATCGCTTTTGCAGATAGCTGTAGCTTGAGTCGACCGCTTCGATAAACAGCTCATAGCTGCCGGGGCCGAGCTGGGCAAAGTCAAGGCTGCCGTTTAGCGTATAAATATCAAATGTCTTGCTGCCGGGGTTTTTCTGCACGCTGGAGAAGTAGTCTCCGTCGAGGTTCCTTATATCGGCATACACCCATTTGAGAGTGTAATTTGAGCTGATAACGCCGTTTATGCCGAAGTCCTCTCCGGTCAGCTCTCCCCAGGGAGCGCGCACCTTCGAAAGCGTTATCGTGCCCTCTGTGGAACTTATGCTGCCGTACTGCGGCGTGGCATAGCCGCAAACGGATGAGTCGCGCGGTCTTTCACGGCGCTCGACCATGTCATGGATGCTGTTGCCTTCGATTGTGTATACAGTCGTTGCGGTTGCGCGCTCAACTATTGCAATATGGTCGGGATAGCCGTCACGCGTGCCGTCATCCTCAAGGGCATCGATAAACATCAAATCACCTGCCTGCGGAGTATAATCTCTCGTGCGCCACAGGCCGCGGTTTTTAAACCAGTTCGAGCCGGTCAGGCATCCGGCGAAGTTGGGAATAACGCTTTCGGGAACGCCGGCGTACCGTGCGCACCAGCTGACGAACATGCAGCACCACGGCTGACCGGGCAGACCGTACCAGCTGCCGTATTTTGTTCCGTTCTGGAACTTTTCTCGGTAGCCGATCTGAGATGCGGCAATTGTCACGAAGCTCTCGCGCTGGTTGCGCCCGGAGTCGGCAAACGCCGTCGGGACAAGCCCCAGGAGCATGACAGATGCAAGGATAAGGCTCAGAATTTTCTTTTTCATGTCTCTGTTTCTCCTGAAAATAAAACTTTTAATTTTATTCCTGAGTAAGACGGCTGAGGACCTTTTCCTTTTCGGCTCTGAGCTCGTCTATCTTTTTCTTTCCGAGAGGATACATAAAGCGCAGAATGATGAAAATGAGGAAGTACAGCACGGCCGGGATGAGCACGGAGTCGGTGAACATCATATTCAGCGTGCCGTCTGTAATATTTGCGGTGTTGAGAACATTGTCGGTATAGCCGATGCGCAGAAGCGCTGTGTTGACGAGGATTGCAGCGATGGTCTGGCCGAGCTTGCGCATGAATGTGAAGAAGGCATAGCTTGTTGCCTCGTCATGCAGACCGTAGGTCACCTCGTTGTAGTCGATTGCGTCCGTTGCTATTGCCCACACGAGCAGGAAGATAAACGCATTGCCGATGCCCGAGAGCAGGCACACCGCGAGGAATATCCAGACATTTGTTCCGCCGACGAGATACAGTGCAAGGTTGCAGATGCCTGCCATGAGCATACCGTAGGCGCAGACCTCTCTTCTGCCGTATTTTACGCCAAGCTTGCCGGCAAACAGCATTATGACCGCGACCGGCAGATACTGGCACACCGTCGGCATCATGGAAAGAGCCGGTGCATTGAAGTAGTAGTTGAAAAGATATGTGTTGTAGCTCTGGCTGAACATCTGCGCTGCAAGAAACAGCATTCCGACAAGGCAGACTGCCATATACGGGCGGCTGTGCAGCAGAATTTTAATTACCTTCCAGGTCTGTCCCTTCTCCTTGGGAGCGGGCCTGGTCGGAACACGCTCGGTTGTCCAGCGGTAGCAGAGCATAAATGCGGCAACGGATACGACGGCGATGATAATCGTTCCGATGAGAATTTTATTGTAGCTCATAACGGAAACGCCGCTTGCGGTTTTGACATAGCAGAAGCTTATAAGCAGCATTGCGGGCATCGCGCCGAAGGTCGAGCCGATTGAGCGGAACACCGACAGGGAAGAACGCTCGCGGTCATCGGAGGTTATAACCTGTGCCAGAGAGCCGTAGGGAATGTTAATTCCGGTGTACAGCATGCCGAAGAGGATATACGTCACATAGGCGTATGCCAGATATCCGCTCTGGCTCAGACCGGGGATTTTTACGAACATCAGCACTGCCGACAGTGCCACGGGTATTGCCAGAGTCTTGAGCCAGCGGCGATAGCGTCCGTCGGGTGCCGGCTGCAGACGGTCGATTATGCGTCCCCAGAGGGGGTCGTTTATCGCATCCCAGATTCTTGCGATTATGAACATGACCATTATGCTCACAACGCTTATGCCGAGCACGTCCGTGTAATACTTCTGCAGAACGCTCTGCACAAGGCCGAACACCAGAAGCGACGCCAGATCGCCCATGGCGTAGCCGATTTTATCCCGCGTGCCTATGCCGCTCGTGCGGGAGATATAGCTTTCTTCCATTAAACTGTCTCCTTGTATTTGGTTTTATTTATTTTCCGATCAGTCGGCCGCGGCTTTGAACACCTCGGCAAACTCGCTGTTTTCACGGTAGAATACCGCCGGATGCCCGAGCGGTGCGGAAATATTATAGGCAAGGCCGCCGCGGTACGGCTTTCCGCTCCAGAAATGCCGCCACTGACCTGCCGGCAGGCACACCGTCCGCGTGTCCGCGCCCTTTTCTATCACGGGCGCAACGAAAATATCATCGCCGAGGAAGTATGCGTATTCATCGCGGCTTGCGGAATAGTCGCCTGTCTCCCAGAAGTCGGGGCGTATGGCAGGAATGCCGGACTGCGCGTCCTCGACGCATTTTTTAATATACGGCTTGAGTGCGGCGTGGACATTCGTCAGCGCGACCGTATGCGGAGTGACATTCGGCGCGTCAAACTGGCTGTTTGCCCATGGGCGTATGGATTCGTGGCTGCGCATCATAATCGAGAAAGCTCCGGCCTCAAGCCAGCGCGTGAACAGTTCATCGTCGCGCTTGAGCTTTCCGAAGGAGAAGAAGCCGCCAATGTCCCAGTGCAGCATCGTAACGCCCGAAAAGCCGAGCGAAAAGCAGGCAGGCATTATGCACGGAAGACCGTAGTCACGAGTGTAGTCTGTGTGCTGATCTCCGTTCCACAGTATCGGTGCGTATTCCTGAATGCCGAGATAGCCCGAGCGCATGAAGAACATTGCGTCCTTTGCACCGTATTCCTCGATTGCCTCGCGGTTGAGCTTTGCCCACATAACGGGCCATTTGTTGTGCAAAAGTGCCGGATCGCCGTCGTGCAGGACGCAGTCGACAGGCAGATACTCTCCGAAGTCTGCCATCCAGCCGGAAACGCCGAGGTCAAGCATGTTTTTCTTTATCAGAACATCCTTGGTAAAGCGCACAGCCTCGGGATTTGTAAGATCCAGCATGCCGGCATCGAATGTCGTCGACTTAATATGATATATCTCACCGTTTTGGCGGCGGATGAGATAGCCTGCCTCGGCGCACTGCTCATAAAGTCGGCTGCCCTTGACAAGATAGGGGTTTATATAAGCCAGGAAGCGCACGCCGCGCTCGCGCAGTTTTTTTATTGCGTCCTCAAGTCCGGGATAAAGCGTCGTGTCCGCTTCCCAGTTCCACCATACCTGCTTGCCCATTATCGTGCGGTTTTCGCCCGACCAGTCCTGGCTCCAGACGCCGCATATTTTTGCGCCGGCATCGAGCATGGCAAATGTCTTTTCGAGTATCGTTTCCGTGCCGCCCTGAATGCCGAGAATCATGCCGTCCAGGCACCAGTCGGGGATATACTGTCTGTTCGGAATATTGGCAGATGCAAATGACGATATCTCGCGGAAGCTACCGCCGGTCTGAAGTTTCAGCGAGCGGGGGCAGGAGTCAAACTCAAATACATATCTTCCGTCGCCGAACACGGCGCGTCCGTCGCAGTCCGTATCAAAGGCTATAAAGCGCCCCCTGTCGGTCACGAATATCGGCATCGGCGCATAGCTGCCTATCCGGCTGTGGGGCTTTTCACGGTACAGCGCCTTCGGGAGCAGTGCCTTTTCTATGATAGTCGAGGCCTTTATATGCTCGGAGACGAAGTTTACGACCGTCTCACCTCGCAGGTTTACCTTGCGGTACTGCTCACCGCCGCCGAATACCGCCTCGTTTTCGATTGCCGGCAGATAAAATTCATACGACCAGCCGTCCTCACCGCAAAAATCGAGCTTTGCTCCGTGGGGGAGCTCCGAATACTCAACGCTAAGGCTGTGTCCTCCTGCGCTGAATGTGACGCCGCCGTCGCCGTCTTCCGACTGCGTGAGCGGTATGCGCTCTGCCTCGGCAACCTCGGTCTTGACCGTGCCGCGTGATGCCGTGTAGATTTTTTCCTGCCGAACGGCGACTGCAAACGGTGCTTCCTCGCTGTGCGATATGAGAAGCTGTCCGTCACACAGCAGTTTCCATCCGCCGTCGGACTGAGTTTTCAGCATTTAATCTATCCCTCCCGATGAATGTATATTAATCCGATGTTAATTGATGTTAATATTTATATATTAAGTGTTCCCGGAGGTGATGTCAAGAATGGGAAGAGGATTTTTTAACAGCGTAAAATAAATTAATAAAAAACGAGAGCAGCGTTAATCGTGCTCTCGTCGTGATGTGTTATATTTGCTTTTATCAGCCCTCTGCCGACTCGAACTTTTTGATAAGTCCGTTGAACAGCTCGGCGTTGTTTTCAATTGCTATCTCAGGCTCGCGCAGAGTGGTGCGGGCAAAGACCGGCTCGTTCATCTTCCTTGAATAGACTGCCTTCTGGATGCGGACAGCGTCCATGCTGCACTTTGCAAAGTGGATTGCCGCCGATGCCATCGGTGCTGCGCAGGGGCATATTTTATCCGCAATCGGCTCGAGAGTCTCGACCATGCGCACGGACATGTAGAATATCTCGTCGATTATGCAGCAGGCGGTGCGGTATGCGGCCTCAAGCTCCTCGTCCTTGGGCTCGGTCTGCTTGAGCAATTTTTCAAGAGGCTTTTTTGCCTTGTTTTCCTCGTCTATGAGGTGCAGGAAATAAACGCGCAGCTTTTCCAGATCCTTTTCGGCGTGGAGCATATCCTCATCCTCGGATGCCGTCATGCGCAGGGCACGCAGAGCCATCGATACGCCGCACAGTGAAGAACCTGCCGCCGCAGAACCGAGGCCGAACACGCTCTTGGGGTCTGCAATCATTTCGGAATATGCCTTGAGCGTCTTGTCCGAATATGTTTCGACCATGAGGTCGTCAATATTAATCTTTTCTGCCATTGTATATCTTCCTTTCGTTGACAATTCAATTTTCAAATCATATAATCTCTTTGACAAATATACAACAATTCTTTTAATTTTACAAGTGATTATGCAACGGGAGAGTGCAAAATGAAAATTCTTCTTTGCGGAGATATAAATTCCGGCAAGTCAACGCTCATAAAAAGGCTCGTGTCCGACATGAAAACCGCACCGCGCGGATATATAACCGTGCGCATGCCCGAGGAGAGTGACGGCGTGTCCCGCGTCTATCTTTATGATATATCCTCGCCGCCGAAAAAAATTGAGGACGCGCAGGTTATAATGGAGATATCCGGCGATAATTACGTGCGGCATCCGGAATATATGAGCAGCATCGCCGCCCCAATTCTTGAGGGTATTCCCGAGGGAAGCCTCGTTGTTCTCGATGAGATCGGCACTCTCGAGGAGCATGAGGAGCGGTTCAAGGCCGCCGTTATGAAAATTCTCTCCGGACCTTACGATGTCCTGGCATCGGTCAAGGCGCAGAACACCGATTTTCTGCGTGCCGTAAGACGGCATCCGGACTGTGAGCTGTATATAATCACGCCCGAAAACAGAGAAGCCTTGTATGAGCAGATAAGGCACAGCTACAAGATATAGTGCACGCAATTTTCGGCTGAAAAGTTGCACAAAAAAAGGGCTTTATTTCCGTCATAAAATTTTCACTTAATTTTACAGAATTATGTTGACTTAAACGGCGCGTATTGTTATGCTGACAATACAGCGAAAATTCAGGGGGCAGTCATGAAAAGAATCATAGCAATGCTGCTTGCCGTTGCGTGCATGCTCTCACTGTGTGCCTGCGGCGACAAGAATGAAACGGCAGATGTTTCGGCAAAGGATCTGATTGCGGCAACGATGAACTCCGCAAAGCCCGCGAATGCGGACACTTTGTGCGGCTCGGACGATCAGAGCTTTACAAATAAATTTTACTATTACTACGGCATCGAAACGAGCGCGGTCCGCGACTATGCCATAGCATATTCGTCCACTGCCATGTCCGACGAGATAAGCGTTCTTGTTGCGGCAAGCGGCACGGATACGAAAACGCTCACCGATGCGCTCGAGAGCAGACGACAGATGCAGCAGCAGACCTTTGAGCTTTACAGCCCCGAGAGCGTCGAGATGCTCAAGAATGCGGTCATATTCACGCAGGGCGATTATGCGGTTATGATAGTCGCATCCGACCCCGAGAGCATCGAGAGCAAGATGAAGTCACTGCTGTCGGATGCCGACGCAGTCGCAAGTGAGTCCAAGGCATATTACGAATCGGCGACCGTAACTCCGTCAGCCGAACCGAGCGCGGAGCCGAGCGCCACGCCGGCGTATGATTATTCCCGGCCCGTTCCGGAATCAGAAGCGAAGGACAGCTCGTGGTTTAAGGACGCGGCCTTCGTCGGCGACTCGCGCATGGAAGGCATAATGAATTACGCAAGCTTTGAGCATTCCTCGGTTTACACCCATGTCGGGCTGAATGTCGCGGATGTGTTCACAAAGCCGTATATCGAGACCTCCTCCGGCACTGTCACTGTTGCCGAGGCGCTGGATAATGATGAAAGCTACGGTAAGGTCTATGTCATGCTCGGCATAAACGAGCTGGGCTGGTATAATCTCGATAAATTCATCGAATACTACGGCAAGATTGTTGACCTCCTGCGCGAGACTCACCCTGAGGCGCAGATTTATGTAATAAGCATTCTGCCTGTCGGACAAAAGGCGGCTGAGAGCTCCTCAATGCTGACAAATGAGCGCGTTGTTATGTTCAACGAACGCATCCTCGCAATGTGCACGGAAAAGCAGGTCTATTACGTAAACGGATTTGAAGCCCTTGCCGAAAACGGGACCCTGCCCGATGATGCCTCTCCCGACGGCGTGCATATGCAGCCGAGCTATTGCCGCAAGCTGACGGATTATCTGCTCACGCATACGGTAAGTGCATAAGTGAAAAATATTCGCCGGAGCTGATGCTCCGGCGATTTTCATTATAATAATTAAATTATAAAATTAATTGAGTAGGATAAAGCCCAGGAGAATGAGAAACTCCGCGGCAAGATATGTGAGCATGACGGGGAAATGCGTTTTGAAGGGTCTGCCGTTTCTGAAGCGGACATAGAACAGTATAGAATCCGATACGAAGAAGTTGAGCGCACCGACGAACATGACCGCCGTTGCAAGGCAGGGCAGGGTCACAAGCTGGAACAGCGCAAAGCAGTTCATCGCACCGTTTACGATAAGATAGCTTATCATGCTGACGTAGAGCGACTTGGGCTTAATGTGCCCGATAAGTCCGCGGAAGACGAAAACAACCGCCGTTATATACACTGCCGCCGACAAAACAATCAGCCATACCGGCACAAGCGAGAACTCGACATGCATGCAGTATGCCGCGGCAAAGCACAGATGCGCAAGGAAAAAGCTCATGCCGCCGACGGCAAAGCCCACAGAGCCGAATATCAGCAGAACATCGCCCAACCAGCTCGTCACGACTGCGGCTGCCGCAAGCTCAACCGGAGCCTGGGCAGTCGTCAGATACCAGCCTAAAAGCGGCGGCAGCAGGAACACCTTCGTTACGGCGCGAAGCGGCTTGTTGCACTTAATGCTCGCGTACAGATGCACCGCCGAAAACGCGGCAAACACCGCGAGAAAAACATAATTCATTCTATCTCTCCCAAATGTACTTATTATACAATAACATACATGGAGTTTTATTTCAACCGATAATCGGGCGTTGAAAATTCGCGCGCCTTGTGATAAAATAATAACATTAGAAATTAAGCTTTGCTGATGAGGGATATTTTGAGATATGAAGACACCGTTGATGATGATTATAAATCCGGCGGCGGGAAAGGGCGGCTTCAGCAAAGCCCTGCCCGATGCGCTGAAGGCTCTGTCCGATGCAGGCTATGCCGCAACGCTGTATTTTACCGAAAGCCGCGGTCACGCCACGGAGCTTGCGCTTCAGTATGCCGGAGCGTATCCGTATCTGCTCGTACTCGGCGGCGACGGAACTCTTGCCGAGGCCATTGCCGGACTTATGCAGCTGCATGATCGCCCGAAGGTCGGATATATCCCAATCGGCACCGCAAACGACGTTGCCAGAACCATCGGTCTGCCGAAGAACGACATTCTTGCCGGAGCACTGCGCTTTATAAACGGCAAGCCCCATGACTTCGATGAGGGGCGGCGCGACGGAGGGTATTTTAATTATGTCGCGGCCTTCGGTGCATTCACGGAAGTGAGCTATGCAACGCCGCAGGAGCTAAAGCAAAAGCTCGGCGAGGCGGCATATCTGCTGGGCGCGGCAAAAAGCCTGTCAACGCTAAAAAGCCGCCATGTCACGGTCGAATACGATGACGGAATCTTTGACGGCGAGTATCTCTACGGCAGTATGTCAAACTCGTATTCCGTTGCGGGCTTTATAGATCTGCCGCGTGACGAGATAGGTCTCGGCGACGGAATGCATGAGCTCGTGCTCGTAAAAAAACTGCCGAATGCGGCAGCCCTTGCTGCCCTTGCCGCGAAGGTACTCAGCCATGATCTGAACAGCGAGTATATAATCATAAAGCACACGAAGAGAGCAAGATTTATCTTTGAAGCGCCCGAGGCATGGACCTTTGACGGTGAAAATGGCGGCGAGCACAGCGATATAAGCTTTGAAAACTGCCCTCAGGCAATAAGCCTTATATATTAAAATCTCAACTGAATTTTGCACCGATACGGAACAATATTGTGTCGCCAATCAGATTAAAAATATTTATTAAAAAGGAGTGTCGCAAGCGCCGCAAAAAGACGCTGCAAAAAATGGATTACAGGAATTTCAAACTCAGTAAAATAAATACAGACGAGTTCCGGCATGTGAAGCTGCTCATATTCTGGCCGATGTTCGGGCTGATGTTTTCGTTTGTCGAGCGTTTCTACAATGTCAACTCATATTATGTCATGCACTGCGCGTTTGACGATGCCATTCCGTTCTGCGAGTGGTTCCTCATTCCGTATCTGTTCTGGTTTGTGTATCTGATCGGCACACTGGTGTACACGTTTTTCTTTGATGTTCCGGCGTTTAAGAAAATGATGCACTTTATCATCTGCACCTACACGATTACGATGGTGATTTATCTGCTCTTCCCGACCTGTCAGGAGCTTCGACCGGAGACATTCCCGCGCGACAATGTGCTGACGCGGTTCATAGGCTGGTTTTATACTTTTGATACGAACACGAATGTCTGTCCGTCGATACACGTCCTCGGCTCGGTGGCGGCAATGTTCGGCCTGCTCGACTGCCGCAAGCTGCAAAAGCCGTGGTTTAAATTCTCCGTCTGTGTCGCGGCACTGCTTATCTGCGCATCCACCGTGTTCATGAAGCAGCACTCCGTGCTCGATGTTCTCGCCGCCGTGCCGCTGTGCCTGCTGGGCCATTATCTGTGCTATCACCGCGCCGAAGAGCCAAGCACCGCCGCCGCGCATTAAATTTAAGAAGCAAACGTAAAAATGCACCGTTGTTGACCAACGGTGCATTTTTCGCTCTATCCCAACTATTGACACAGAGCCTGATTTATCAGCCGAGCAGAAACCTCGACAGAAATTCGCGCGTTTTGGGATTCTGCGGATTTTCGAATATATCCTTCGGACGCCCCTCTTCGCAGATGACTCCGCCCGACATGAAGACAACATTGGTTGAAACATCGCGCGCAAACGCCATCTCGTGGGTGACCACAATCATTGTCAGGCCGTCCTCTGCCAGAGAGCGCATAACATCCAGAACCTCGCCGACCATCTGGGGGTCGAGAGCACTCGTCGGCTCGTCAAACAGCAGAGCCTCGGGCTCCATTGCCAGCGCACGGGCGATTGCCACGCGCTGCTTCTGTCCGCCGGACAGCTGAGAGGGACGGGCGTTGATATACGGTGCCATGCCGACACGCTCGAGATACTTCATAGCGATGGCTTCGGCCTCTTCGCGGCTGCGCCTGAGTACGGAAACCTGACCGGTGATGCAGTTGTTGAGAGCCGTCATGTTGTTGAACAGATTAAAGCTCTGGAAGACCATTCCGACCTTTGCCCTGTACTGGGAAAGGTTCATGTCCGGACCGGTTATGTCCCGACCGTGATAGAGCACCTGACCGGAGGTCGGAGTTTCAAGGAGGTTAATGCAGCGGAGCATGGTGCTTTTGCCCGAGCCGGACGCGCCGATTATGCTGAGCACCTCGCCCTTTGAAACGCTTAGGTTTATATCGCGCAGAACGGTGTTATCACCGAACTGCTTCTGAAGGTGAACAAGCTCGATTACTTTTTCGGACATGACTCAGGTCTCCTCTCTGCGTATGTGAATTTCGGCCGCGCTGTCGCTCTGCGAACCGCATATTACATAGCTGTCGCCGCCGTCAAGTCTGCGCTCAACCCGGCGCAGCAGACGCGTAATTGTAAATGTAAGAATGAAGTAGATAACGCAGATGACGAGATAGGTCTGGAAGGTTTCAAAGCTCTGGCGCTTTATAATGCCGGCAAAGTAATACAGCTCCGTAACGCCGATGACATTGAGCACCGATGTGTCCTTGATGTTTATAACAAACTCATTGCTGACCGAAGGCAGAATGTTGCGCATTACCTGCGGAATAATGACCTTCAGCATGGTCTGCGAATGGGTCATGCCGATGCTCATCGCGCCCTCAAACTGACCCTTGTCGATGGAAATAATGCCGCCGCGGACAATCTCCGCCATGTAGGCACCGGTGTTAATCGAAACAATCAGAATGCCCGAGGGGATAAGCGGCAGGGTGCTGCCGCCGGTGGCGAAGGCATAGCCCCAATAAATGACCATTGCCTGAACCATCATAGGCGTGCCGCGGAAAATTTCGACATAGACGGCGATGATGGCGTTGAGTATCTTGTGCAGAACACGCAGCAGCGTGTTCTTTGACAGCGGTGCTGTGCGCACAACGCCTGTCAGAAGGCCGATTATCAGACCGGCAACCGTGCCGATGAGCGCAATCAGCATGGTGTTTCCCACGCCGTCAAGAAGCTGGGGATAGTATTTTATTACTATATTAATTACATCGTTAAAAAAGCTCATGCTCAGTTACCGGCCTTTCGCTTATCTCTTAATCTTGCTTACTTGCGGATGATTACAACGAGGTTGGATTCGTAATAGGTGTCGGTGAAGTCGATCTGCTCTGCGCGCTCTGCGGTGGGGCTCATGCCTGCGACGATTGCGTCGATCGTGCCGGATTCAAGTGCGGGAAGGAGGGAATCCCACTCGATGGAGTATATCTCGAGCTTCATGCCGAGGGAGTTTGCAACATACTGTGCAATCTGAACATCATAGCCGTTTGCGTAGAGGCCTTCCTTGCCTTCACCGGAGATGGGAACCGCGCCGAGGCTTGTGCCGTCCATATCGGTCCAGTTGTACGGCTCATATGCGCATTCCATGCCGACTCTCAGAACACCGTCGGTGGTTTCGGGTGCGGGGCAGCTGACTGCAAACTCGCTTACTTCGCCGCCGGATGCGAGGGTGACTATCTGCTCCATAAGTTCTGCACGCTGGTCATCGGTGATGGTTGCGAGAACCTCGTTTATGCGTGCCGTCAGATCCGAACCCTTCTTGAGACCGACTGCAATGCCGACGTCGGCAGCCGTTGCGGTAAATCCGGTGTCGTTATTCTTGAGCGGGATGTAGGTCAGGGTATCGTCGGACTGGCATACGGAAAGTGCCGTCGGCTCCTCTGCAATATAGCCGTCTATCGCGCCGCTCTTGAGTGCGGTCAGAAGGTCTGCAAATTCGGGATAGGTGGATGAATTGACGTTTTCAATCTGGGAAAGTGCGTCTGCGTGGAAGGTGCCGGTCTGTGCTGCAATCTTATATCCGGCGAGGTCTGCTATGCATGTTGCCTGCGTGAGATCTGCAGACTCTCTGTCAGCGGCGTCGGCGTCGCTTCCGCAGCCTGTGAACATGCACAGGCACATTACTGCTGCCATAAGCAGCGCAATCAGGTTTCTTGTTCTTCTCATTTTTCGGAACTCCTTTTTCTGTTTTTCCCTTTTCGGGTAAATTAATAAGCCTGCGACCCGAAGTGGTATCGCAGGCTTTGAAAAAGAAATTCAAAATTAAATTGCCTTCGATAGCGCTCCACAAAAATGTGACAGTCCAACGCTTGTTCAGCGAAGTCCCAGTATCAGCACGGCGGCAACCGTACTGCACTTCGGCGGAATTGCCTTTCTCCCGCAGCCGCTTGCCGGCGTATACCACGGGGTACTCATCTTTTCCGCAACCTCTATCAGGTGCTGTCTTATTATGGCCGCATTATAAAACCCGTATTTCGGCCTTGTCAATACCCGTTTTGCAAATTTAACACATTTGCACGAAATGCAAGAGTGAAATCCGCACGGGCACATGCACATTGCACTGCAAATAATAATCCGCAGCAGGAAAAATTCTCTCCGCTGCGGATTATTTACACTATGGGCAGTATATAAACTGCTGCCTTATTTTTCTTCAATCGGGGTGCCGTCGGGCTTGAAAAGGGGAAGACCGGCCAGAACGATAATGTCATCGCGCTCCTGCGCCGCACCCTCGGCGAGGACTGCCATTTTGCCGACTATGTTGCCGCCGGCGCGTGTTACGAGCTCTTCCATTGCACGCATGCTCTCACCGGTGGAGATGACGTCATCAACAATCAGCATGCGCTTGCCCTTTATAAGTTCGGCATCGTCAGTGTCGATAATAAGACGCTGGACATGCATCGTGGTGATGGATTTAACCTGAACCTCAAAAACGCCGCTCATATAGGCCTTGGGGCTCTTTCTGGCCAGGAAATATTTCTCGGCGCCGCTCTGACGCGCCATTTCATAGAGAAGGGGAATGGCCTTTGCCTCGGGAGCGATAATATAGTCGTATTCGGGAGCTCTCTTAAGCAGCTCCGCTGCGCAGTGGACGGTCAGCTCAACATCACCGAACATGACAAAAGCACCAATGAAAAGGTCGTCGGTGACCTTGCACAGGGGCAGCTCGCGTTTTAAGCCGGCAATGTCCATTTCGTAAGTCATTTTTATGTCTCCATTCTGCTGGTATCAGCATTCCTCGGTTATCGGCCGTCGGTCGCCGTAATCTGCGATATTGCTATATTTGCAATTGCAACACTGTTGTTTAACATTGTTATTTTACAGTATATATTAAAAAAATCAAGAGCAAAAGGCGATTTTTTCTGACAAAAAGCAGAAGCCGGCGATATAAGTGAATTTGCCGAAAGACATCATGATGCTTATCGGCTTCTTCGGCTGATTGTGTATCTTAATTTAATAAAGATCTTAATAAGCTATTTCATAATGAACCCCCTCGGCAGTTTAATCCGCTGTCGAGGGGGTTTGGCGCGTCTGTTAAGTGCAACTGTTAAGCTCGTTAACAGCAAAAACGCATTGATTTTTATAAAATTATTTGACACAAAAATGACTATCGCGTGTGTTAAAATTCAGACGCATATGAATTTTAGTAATATTATATATGAACAAAATGCATAGCTTGTGAAACATGCACAAAACTTTAATCAAATAAAGCGAAAGTTAATATTTAAACATCAAAAAAGTATTGAAAAAATTATGAATATGGTGTAAAGTCCATTTATGAATTTGGTGGACGGTTAATGGAGAGTTAACAATTCACCGGGTTTGCCGCTTCGAGATTGGAGGCAAAGGAAAATAAAGGAGAGAAAGTTATGGAAAACAATCGCGCAACATTTGGCTCCAACTTTGGTTTCCTGATGGCCGCTATCGGTTCTGCAGTCGGTCTGGGCAACATCTGGGGCTTCCCGTACAAGATGGGCACCCACGGCGGCTTCGCCTTCCTGCTTGTTTATCTTGTCCTTGCAATATTCGTCGGCCTGGCAGTTATGGTCGGTGAGTTTGTAATCGGCCGTAAGACGGGCCTGAGCCCTGTCGCGGCATACCGTAAGATCAGCAAGAAGTTCACCTGGCTCGGTTACCTGGCAATCGCCGCACCGTTCCTGGTCCTGTGCTTCTACTTCGTCCTCGGCGGCATGGTTACCCGTTACGCACTCGGCTATCTGACCGCTATCTTCGGCTGGAACACCTGGGGTGTTTCCGATATGGCCGACTTCTTCGGCAATTTCATCATGAACGGCGGCCAGATGATACTCTGGACCGTAATCTTCATCGTACTTAACGCATGGATCGTTGCAGCAGGCGTTGAGGACGGCATCGAGAATTTCTGCAAGATCGGTATGCCGGCACTGTTCGTGATGCTCGTCATCGTTATCATCTACGTTGCATGCCAGCCCGGCGCAGGCGGCGGCTACAAGTTCATGTTCGGCTGGAACATTGAGCCTCTGAAAGAAGACTTCGGCGGCGT
This sequence comes from bacterium, assembly GCA_963590435.1. GTDB lineage: Bacteria > Bacillota > Clostridia > Oscillospirales > Oscillospiraceae > F23-B02. Next base: position 616 of record CAVAPG010000015.1, on the reverse strand, counting down.
TCTGAAGACCGCAGCAGGTCAGATGTTCTTCTCCCTGTCCCTCGGCATGGGCGCTATGATCAACTACGGCTCTTACCTTAAGAAGTCCGAGAGCATCCAGAAGAACGCAGTCATCGTTGTTATCTGCGATACCCTCGTTGCAACCATGGCCGGCATGATCGTTATGCCTGCTTGCTACGCATTCCTCGGCGGTGACACCACCTCCGGCCCGGGACTTCTCTTCAAGTCCATGCAGATAGTTTTCGATAAGATGGGCTATGTAGGCAACATCATGGGCTTCCTGTTCTACGCCCTCGTCTTCATCGCAGCAGTCTCCTCCTCCTTCTCACTGCTCGAGGTTATCACCTCCTTCAAGGTTGACCAGAACGTTGCAGAGGGCAAGGCTCCCGGACGCAAAAAGTATGCAGTTATCTGCGCAGTTATCATCCTCGTATTCTGCCTGCCCACCTGCCTTGACGGCCTTGGTGCCGGCACCAACGGCGGCGCTGCAATAGGCAACCCCGCAGATGTTCTCGGTATGCACTGGGCTGAAGCCGGTGACATCTCCGAATTTGCGGAAGATACTGACTATTACGTCAAGGGTGACGACGGAATTTACACGGCGGTCGCCGAAGAT
>CAVAPG010000014.1:0-25634 GCA_963590435.1 bacterium | reverse complement strand
GCGGTATTAGCAGTCGTTTCCAACTGTTGTCCCCCTCTGAAAGGCAGGTTGCTCACGCATTACTCACCCGTCCGCCACTAAGTCAAAGAAAGTTCTTGACCGAAATCTCAAACTCTCAGTGCTTCGTTCGACTTGCATGTGTTAGGCACGCCGCCAGCGTTCATCCTGAGCCAGGATCAAACTCTCTATAAATTGTATCATAACTGCCTAAGCAGATATAATCTAAATTATGATTGCTTTTCTTAGCTCTCAAAGAAATTAATTTAAGTTTCCTATTTCAGAAACTTGAACCCTTTTCCGGTGCTTATTTTTGCATAAGCTGTTCTTACATTATCTAATTTTCAAGGTACACTCGCTCTCCGCTACGCGGTGAGCTTTTATATATTAGCAAATCAGAAGTCACTTGTCAAGAACTTTTTTCAAAAACTTTTAAGTTTTTTTCGTTGTTCTTTTTTCCAGATCGCACTCCCGAAGTGCTTTGATAGAATAGCACCGCGTACGCTAAATGTCAAGCAATTTTTGAAACTTTTTTGCATCTTTTTTTGCCCATTTTGACTATTCTAAATCTTGTGTTTTGTATGTTGTGATAACGCTAAATATGCCCGATATAATTTGTCCGCCGGGTTATCTCCCGACGGACTTTGTGCAATATGCGCATCAGGCAATTGTGTTTTCCAGAACTCCGATTTTTTCTATCTCGCAGCGAACTACGTCACCGGATTTGAGATAGACCTGAACAGACGGATCCATGCCGAGGGCTACGCCGCTCGGAGTGCCGGTTGCGATGACGGTTCCTGCCTTCAGAGTCATACCTGCCGACAGCTCCTCTATTATATATGGTATATCGAATATCATCATTCGGGTGTTGCTGTCCTGCCGCTTTTCTCCGTTGACATAGCAGCGGATGTTAAGCTCGGGCATCGGTCCTATTTCATCTGCGGTCAGGATGCACGGTCCCATTGGCGTAAAATCATCAAGGCTCTTGCCGAAATACCACTGTTTGTGGCGCGTCTGCAGATTTCTGGCTGAGACATCATTTATTATTGTATAGCCGAAGATATAATCACCGGCTTCCGATGCTTTAACATTCTTGGCATCCTTGCCTATAACGACGCCGAGTTCAACCTCATAATCAAGGCTGTCGCAGATATCGAAATGTCCGTCTATCTTATCATTAGGCGCGACAGCGCGCTGCAAACGCTTTGAGAAATACACCGCATCGCCTCTCTGGACATCGAATACCTCATCGGCACGGGTTGCCTCCTCAGCATGGTCACGGTAGTTAAGTCCGAGACAGATCACATCCTGACGCGGCTCGGGAATAGGTGCCTCGAGTTTCACTTTGGAAAGCTCAATTGATTTTGCACTCTCCGGCACCATCGGCAGCTTTCCGCCGAGCTTTTCAATCAGGTCAATCATATTACTTGCATTAACGCCGAGCTCTGACGCGGGGATTACTGCGGTTTCATCGACATTAAGAACGCCGGCATATTCTTTGCCGTCAAAATTGTATGTTACAAACTTCATATCAAAGCGCCTCCATTATAGAAGAAAAGATCTGACCCACAAACGGCACGGGTTCCTTCTTGCCGAAATATGCATTCCTTGCACCCAGGAATGCCAAGGCGACAAGAACGGCTGTGTTGATCTTCTTAAGCGGCTTGCCGAAGTACGGCACCATTCCGAGAGCATTGTTTAAAACATGCATTGCAAGAAGCATCGCAGACTGCTTGGCGTGATATCTGACAAGCTCAGAGTTCTTCTTTTTTATCAGCGAATAGAGAAACGCCGGTCCGATATATCCGACAGCCGCCAGATCGCGTTCCTTGAATTCTTCGGGAATACCGTCGTCCTCGGTCATTTCGGGGCTTGCCTGGTCAAAGGCTTCCTGCATGTATTTAAGAATCGGATTATCCATGAAGCTATCCGCATTTTCCGGCTTCCATCCGCAGGACAGGCAAACCTTGCCGCCATCGGGTATATATGTTCCGCATATTGGGCATTTATTCATTAATTTCACCTTTCTTTCACATCGACCGCTTTTTATCGCAATCGAAGCATTTTCTATATTTTATAATTATACTAAATTCAAGTCAAGAAAAATAATACCGAAGCGATTTCTCGCTTCGGTATTGGTAGTTTTATTCAGCAACTTACTTCTGAACCTTGATGATGTGGCGCGGGCAGATATCGGAGCAATGTCCGCACTGTACGCACTTTGAAACATCGATGCGTGCCAGGTTGTCCTTAATGACAATTGCGTCGGCAGGGCACTCGCGCTGGCACTTCATGCAACCGATACAGCCCTCATCGCAAATCTTCATGACTGCAGCGCCCTTGTCGCAGCTTGAGCAGGCAACGAGAACATGCTGGTCATAAGGAACAAGCTTGACTATCTTCTTCGGGCAGGCTTCAACACAGGCTCCGCAGCCGACACACTTTTCGCGGTCGACCTTTGCGACACCGTCAACGATGCTCATCGCGCCGAACTGGCAGGCATTGGCACAGCTGCCGAGACCTATGCAGGCAAAACGGCAGTCCATATTGCTCTTGCCGCCGAACAGCATAGCTGCCTGGCAGTTTTTCGGTCCTTTGTAGTTGAAACGCTTCGATGCGTGGCCTTCCGTGCCGGAGCAGGGAACAAATGCGACCTTCTTTTCCACATCGCCGGCCGAGACGCCCATAATTTCCGCGATTTTAGCAGCAGCCTCAGGACCGCCGGCAACGCACTTATTTACAGGTGCCTCACCCTTTGCAACTGCAGCAGCATAGCCGTCGCAGCCGGGGTAGCCGCAACCGCCGCAGTTTGCGCCGGCCAGGCACTCTCTTACCTCTTCCTGCTTAGGGTCAACCTCAACATAGAATATCTTCGATGCGAAGGCAAGGATAGCGCCGAACACGCCGCCCAGTATACCCAGAACCAAAAGGGACTTAACAATAACCATAATATCCATATCTTAGCCCTCCTTACAGCGGAATGTTCATGCCGCTGAAGCCCATGAAGGCAAGAGCGAGCAGAGCCGCAGACACAAGGCAAATCGGGAAGCCTTCAAAGCTTTCGGGATACTCTGCAAAGTCGATACGCTCACGCACGGAGGCAAAGAGCACGATTGCGAGCAGGAAGCCGAGGCCGCCGAACACGCCGTAAAGGGTTGACTGGATGAAGTTGAAACCATACTGAACATTCAGCAGGACAACGCCGAGAACTGCGCAGTTGGTGGTTATAAGCGGCAGGTAAATGCCGAGCGCCGAGTACAGTGAGGGGATGGACTTTTTGAGGAACATCTCAACGAACTGAACAAGGCCTGCAATGATGAGAATAAATGCCAGCGTCTCAAGGAACGCGAGGTTGAGCGGAATGAGAATGTATGTGTCAACGACCCAGCATATTGCCGAGGCAAGACCCATAACGAACGTAACCGCCAGGCCCATGCCGATAGCAGTGTCAACTTTGCTTGAGCAGCCGAGGAACGGGCAGCAGCCGAGGAACTGCGAGAAGATGAAGTTGTTAATCAGAATTGCGCTCAGTGCAATCGTGATAATTGAAGAAGTACTTGTCATTTCTCTTCAGCCTCCTTCTTTGCTTTCTTTTCGGCAGACTTGCGCAGAGCAAACTGCATAAGAGCGATCAGGCAGCCGAGGGTAAGGAAGCCGCCGAAGGGCATGGTCAGAACCATTGCACCCTGGAAGTCGGCTCCGAAGACTGCAAAGCCGGCGCCTGTGCCGTCGAGCGTAAGGCCCTTGACAGGGTCGAGGAGACCACCGCCGATTGTTCCGAAACCGAGAAGCTCACGGATAAGGCACATTGCGACCAGAACGAGCGTGTAGCCGAGGCCCTGGAAGATACCGTCGAAGAAAGATGCGCCGATGGTGTTCTTCTGGCAGAATGCCTCTGCACGTCCGATGATGATGCAGTTAACAACGATAAGCGGAATAAACACGCCCAGTGCCTCGCTCAGTGCGGGAACGAACGCCTGCAGGAGCAGGTCAACGATTGTAACGAAGCCGGCAATGACAACAACGAATATTGCCAGACGTATTTCGTTAGGAATTATTTTTCTGATTGCCGAAACGACTACGTTGCAGCAGGTCAGAATGATAAGAACGGACAGGCCCATGCCAACGCCGTTGAAGAGGCTCGTTGTGATTGCCATAGTGGCGCACATGCCGATGAGCTGGACAAGAACGGGGTTGTTGGTGATAAGGCCTTCCTTAAACTGCTTTTTAATGTTCATTCAAGTCTACCTCCTTAACCCAGACTCTCGCATGCGGCGGTGGCAGATGCGACTGCGCCGGTCACAGCGGTGGATGTGATGGTTGCACCGGTGAGAGCCTCGATGGTGCCGCCCTTCTTTGCAAGAGCAACGTCAGAGCCCTGACCGACAAACTGTGCACGGAATGCCTCGCCTTTTTCGCTGGAGCTGGAAGCAACAGCACCAAGGCCCGAAGTCTCGCTGGACTCGGTGATGGAAATGCCTGTGCACTTATAATCGGTATCAACGCCGATTATGATGGTTATGCTGCCCTGGCTGCCGGTGACTGTGGTCTCGACAACATGGCCTATGAGGCTGCCGTCTTCGCCGTAAGCTTCGGAAATCTTATTGATAGCCGTATCGTCGCCGGTATATTCAACTTCCTTGTATTCACCGGCAAGAACCTCGGCATAAGCCGCGTCCGTCTTTTCCTGTGTAATAGCCGTGATCTTATCAACCGTAAGCTCGTACACAACGCCGAGAACGCCGGCCACGATAGCCGAAATGAGGAAAAGGATAGCTGTCAGCTTGAGTATTTTTTTCATTGTGCCTTTGCCTCCTTTGCTGCCTTCTTAGCCGCCTTGAGGTCTGCTCTGGTGACGCCGAACTGACGGCCGCGTGTACCCTTATCAATTGCCCATGCGCACAGGTTCATGATGAGGATCGCGTAGGAAACGCCTTCGGGGAAACCGCCGAAGTAGCGGATGAGAACAGTCAGTGCGCCGCAGCCGAAGCCGTACAGAAGCTGGCCGTTGAGAGTGACCGGGCTGGAGGAGTAGTCGGTTGCCATAAAGATAGCACCGAGAAGCAGGCCGCCGGACAGAATGTTCGAAAGCATCCAGTCGAGATTGTCTGCACCGTTCATCGGGAATATGAATGTGATAACAGCCACGGTTCCGATGAATGCAACGGGAATTCTCCAGTTGATAACCTTGCGGATAAGCAGATATGCTCCGCCGATGAGCAGCGCGATTGCGCTTATCTCACCGATACAACCGGGGACATTGCCCAGGAGCATATTGGTGTAGGTGAAGTACTCGGGAAGAGCTTCGCCCGCCTTGAGATAGCTGAGCGGAGTTGCCATTGTTATGGCATCAACATCAACGCTCAAAAGGGCCTTGGGGACTGCCCATGTTGTCATGATAACAGGCCAAGAGGACATAAGGAATGCACGTGAAGCAAGAGCCGGGTTTAAGAAGTTCTTGCCGATGCCGCCGTAGAGCTGCTTGACAACGACAATGCCGAATGCCGCCGCTACAACGGGCATCCACAGAGGTGCCTTGGACGGGATAACCATTGCAATAAGAATACCGGTTACGCATGCGGAGAGATCTCCGACAGAGCTCGGCTTCTTCATGAGCTTGCGATAGCCCCATTCGAAGAACACGCAGGATGCAACGCTTATTGCGATAAGTGCCAGGACTTTGAAGCCGAACTGGTATACGGCAACAGCCATTGCCGGAACAAGAGCGATGATGACATCGAGCATTATGCGCGAGGTGTCGGTTCTTGTTCTTACCTGAGGCTGATAAGAGGCGTCAAATGTATATTCTTTTGCTTTCATTTCTTCACGGCCTCCTTTGCAGCTTCGGCTTCCGCCCTTGCTTTTTCTTCCGCAGCTTTTGCCGCGAACATGATCTTGGCGGTTTTGAAGGAATGGGTAAGCGGCATTCTGCCGGGGCAGTTATAAGAGCAGCTTCCGCATTCGAAGCAATCAAGAATATGATACTTCTTCATGTTCTCGAAGTCGCCCTTCTTGAAATACGCGTACATGTAAACAGGCTCAAGTCCCATGGGGCATACGGTAATGCACTTGCCGCAGCGTATGCAGGTGGGATTTTCAACGGTTCTGTCTTCTTCCTCAGTGAAGAACAGAATGCCCGCCGTGCCCTTGATATTGACAGCGTCAATATTAGTCGCAATGATGCCCATCATAGGTCCGCCGAGGACTATCTTCTTCGGGGTCTTTACAAAGCCGCCGCACTGCTCGGCTATGTAGCGGAATGAGGTACCGACACGGCACTGGAGGTTATACGGCTTGTTGACAGCCGAACCGCCGACTGTGAGGATACGCTCATAGCAGGGGATGCCGAGATAGCATGCCTTGTAGATAGCATATGCAGTCTGTGTGCTGATGACATTGCAGCCGACGCCTGCAGGCAGTCCGCCGGGCTTGACCTCGCGGTTTGTTATCGCTTTGATCTGCATCTTCTCAGCGCCCTGAGGATATTTGACCTCTTCAGGAACGATTTCAACGCCGTACTGTGCGGGGTTCTTGGAATTGAGAAGTTCAATTGCATCCATCTTATTCTTCTCAATGCCGTAATATGCCTTATCAAGGCCGCTGGCTATGCGGGCAAGCTGAATGCCCTTGAGGAGCTCTTCAGGATGCAGCTTCATCGTCCAGTGGTCACCGTTCAGGTAAGGCTCGCACTCTGCGCCGTTGATGATGAGGGTGTCTATCTTTCCAAGACCGCCTCTGATTTTGAATGCAGTGGGGAACATTGCGCCGCCCATACCGACTATGCCGGCTTCACGCAGGCGTGTAAGGATTGCTTCCGGATCCTTCATCTGCTCCTCAGTCATCGGAGCGAGATCCGTGCAGGGTGTATCCTGGTAATCATTTTCGATAACGATTGCCATAATCATATCGCCCAGGGGATGGGGTCTGGGCTCAATCGCTATAACCTTGCCGGAAACGGGAGAATGTACGGGAGCTGAAACAGGCGCAGGATTTTCGCCTATCTTCTGACCCATCGTTACATAATCGCCGACCTTGACTATTGGCTGGCAAGGTGCACCGATGTGCTGTGCCATCGGTATAACGACCTGGGGCGGTGGGGTTATTACCACGACAGGCTCGTCGGGAGCCTTCATGTAATTAGGATGTACGCCACCGCGGAACTTATAGGGCATTTACATCACCTCTCTAATTTATGCAAATTAAAATATAGCACAAACTGTGTTTGGTGTCTACAATCAATGCCCTCTTTTTCGTGTAATTTTTGTGATTTTTGGTGCTTTTTCATGACAAATGATTAACAACTGCACATATTTTAACGCAAAATTTGCTTCTTGTGGTTATTTTGTCAATGTTCGGACTACAATCGGACTTCGTTAAAAATAGGGCTTATCAAAACTGCGTTTTTACTGTATAGTATCTATAATAACATTATTATTTATTAATATCCAAGCAGGAGGTCTCGGCATGCTTACTAAATGGGGCGAAAATATTGATAAAAACAATGTCCTGGGCGAATATCCCCGTCCGCAAATGCGGCGGAGCTCGTATATTAATCTCAACGGTCTGTGGGACTACGCCTTTACTGCCGCCGGCGAAAAACGGCCGGACAACTGGGACGGTCAGATACTCGTACCCTTTTCGCCGGAATGCGAGCTGTCCGGAGTCGGCAGGATGCTCAAAAGCGATGAGTATCTCTGGTACAGGCGTGACTGGGTAAAGCCGGATGTCCCCGACGGCTATCGGGTAATTCTCCATTTCGGTGCCGTTGACCAAAGCTGCACCGTATATATAAACGGTCTGCGTGCATACAGGCATACAGGCGGATATCTGCCGTTTGAATTCGATGCTACGGGTTTTCTTTCAAAAGAAATAAATGAAATATTGCTCAGTGTGCGCGATGTAAGCGACAGCTCATATCATTCCAGAGGTAAGCAGAAGCTCAAGCGCGGCGGAATATGGTACACTCCTCAAAGCGGCATTTGGCAGAGCGTCTGGGCAGAATGCATTCCTCACGACTGCGTCAAGGCACTGCACATAACACCCGATTTTGACAATGCCTGCGTCAGGGTCAGGGCCGACACTGTCGGCGACAGCCGCGCCTACGCAATATTTGACGGGCAGCAATATCAGCTTCCCGCCGTTATCCCGGTCCCCAACTTTGAACCGTGGTCGCCGGAAAATCCCAAGCTGTACAATTTCTCGGTCATCTGCGGTGAGGACAGGGTTGACAGCTATTTTGCGATGCGCAAATTTTCCGTTGAGGCCGACAGCGACGGTGTAAAGCGTCTGTTTCTAAACGGCATGCCGTATTTCCACAACGGGCTTCTCGACCAGGGCTACTGGTCCGACGGTATGTACACCGCTCCGTCCGATGAAGCGCTTATTTTCGATATACAGACAGCCAAGGACATGGGCTTTAATATGCTCAGAAAGCATATTAAAATCGAGCCTCTCCGCTGGTATTACCACTGCGACAGACTCGGCATGCTCGTGTGGCAGGATATGATAAACGGCGGCGGAAGCTATAACCCTGCGGTAATCTCCGCGCCGCTTGTCACGGGAGTACATCTGAGCGATAAAAATTATGGTCTGTTCGCGCGCGGTGACCTTGAGGGCAGAGTCGAATACGAAACTGAGCTTAATGAAATGATAGAGCTTTTGTACAACTGCCCGTGCATTGCAATGTGGGTGCCGTTCAACGAAGGCTGGGGCCAGTTTGATGCCGCGCGCATCGCCGAAAAAATTGCAAATGCAGACCCAACACGCACAATTGACCACGCATCCGGATGGCATGATCAGAAGATAGGTGAAACGAAAAGCCTGCATGTTTATTTCAAAAAATATGTTTTCAAGCCGGATAAGCTCGGTCGAGCCGTTATGCTCACGGAGTTCGGCGGATATAATTTCCGCTGCAGCGGGCACAGCTTCGGGAAAGCCGATTTCGGGTATAAAAAGCTCAAAAGCGAAAAGGACCTGCAAAAGGCCCTTGAAAAGCTTTACTCCGAGCAAATTAAGCCCGCATTTAAGCAGGGGCTTTCCGCCGCTGTGTACACGCAGCTGAGCGATGTGGAGGAAGAAGTCAACGGTCTCATAACTTACGACCGTAAAGTGGTGAAGCTCTCACCGGATACAGTCAAAAAGATTACAAAAGTAGATTGAATGTTATAATCAGCCGATTATTTCGAATGCCTGTTCATTGTCTATTGTTTCGGGCATTCTGATATGCTAAAATAGTTCAAATTTATTTACGGAGGCCGGGCAAATGGCAAATATAAAAGGAGAAAGCGAGCTTACCTTCATGGAGGCGGCAAGCATAATCGTCGGTCACGGTGTCGGTGCGGGCATACTGTCCGTTCCGTATCTTGCCGCGCACAACAGCTTCCGAGAAACGGTGCTTATTCTGCTTATAGGTTATGCGGTTGCGCTTGTTCTGCATTTTCTCATAGCCGAGCTGAGTCTTAACAACAACGGTGCCCAGTTTGTTAAATGCTTTGATGCCGAGCTGTTTTCCGGAAAGGTGAAGACATTTTTCACCTGGGGAGCATTTATACTTCTCGGGATTTCCGTCATAGTAAATGTAAGCGCATTTCTCACCGGCGCGGCCGCCGTGTTCAGAAACTGGTTCGGTCTTCCCGATATCGTCGGCATGCTGATTTTTTACGCGCTCGGTGCCGGAGTTGTATTTGTGGGAATGAAGCTTGTCGGCATATGTGAGAAGATATCGGTTTTCCTGATGGTCGGCGTTGTTGGAATTTTGCTCGTTGCCACGGTTATCAGAGACACAAGTCCGCTTCCGAGCGGCTGGCAGGGCTTTAATAATGCTCTTGCACTTTTCGGAATGGTGTCGTTCTCCCTGTCGGCTGTTATGAGCACGCCCCAGGTTGTCAAGGGGCTCGGCGGCAATGCCAAACGCATCCGCGCCGCAATTGCTACAGGGCTCGGCATAAATCTGCTTCTTATATTCATAATAACGATTATGACCCTTCTCGGTGCAGGAGATGACATCTCCGAGGACGGTGCGCTGGTCGATCTTTCCCGTCATCTCGGCGGCTGGGTTGCCGTTATCGGATATATATTTACGCTTTTGGCTCTAGCAACCTCATTTTGGGCGAACACTCTCAATCTGCGTGACATAGTCGGCGAACAGACAGGCTGGAGTAAAAATCTGTGCTGGTTGCTGGCGTCCCTTCCCTGCCTCGTTCTTGCGCTGTTCGGAGTGAGCAGCTTTGTAGGATTTACGCGCTTTGCAAGCATCATTCAGATAGTCACCGGAATAGGAATAATCTTCGCATACAACCGTTCGAGAAAGCGCACGGGTGCGTCCCCTATATGCGGAAAGTTCGGCTCGCTTGTGTTTCAGATACTCGTCATCGCATTCTCACTGCTCTCGAGCATAGGTGCGGTGCTTCCGGTGAATTAATATGAATAATTTAAAGAAATTATGCCTGCTTACCGCATTGCCGCCGCTTGCAGTCTGGAATTTATACAGATATATATTCGCAAGGCGCAGGCCGCCTGTTCTTGAGGCAGTACTGGATAAGAAAACCCACCTTCCGGAATACTATTCATGGCGAGATGAACACGCGGATGCTTTGAAAAAAAAGGTTCATCTGTGCTACAGCATAAAATCCGAGCGCGGAGAGACTCTGGAGGGCTTCTATTTCCCCTGCGGAAAAAAATTCAGCAAAAAGATTGCCTTCATTGTGCACGGATATCACTCCGAGCATGCTGAGACAGCCGGAATGCTTCACGAATACTATCACAGCCGTGGTTTTGATATCTTTGCTCCTGACAACACCGCATCAGGGCTCTCCGGCGGAAGCTGGTTTGGATATGATGTATTTGAAAGCGTGGACTGCCTCAAATGGTTAAGCTTCCTCGAAAATGAATTCGGCAGTGATATTCAGATTGTTCTTCACGGCTTCTCACTCGGCGGAGCCTCGGTAATGAAAATGAGCGATCGCGTCCCCGATACGGTGAAATTCATAGTTGAGGACAGCGGCTTTGCCGATGCCCGTCCCATCCTGCGCTCTCAGATTGGGCCGCTATACAGAGTCATTGCCGAGCTTAACAGGCTCGTCGCGGGATATGATCTCGATGATACGGATGTCACCGGAAATCTTCTGCATGCCGCAAAGCCGATGCTCTTTGTTCACGGTCATGACGACCCTACGGTTCCGTTTGACAACGCACCTCTTGCCTATGAACTGTGCTCTGCCGCAAAGGATTATCTTTTTTCGGACAAGACCCGTCACATTGAAACCATGTTTACCAATCCCGACGCTTACTCGCGCAAGCTCGATGAATTTATAAAGAAATATATTGATTGAGGATAAAATATGAGAATTATGGGTATAGACTATGGCGATGCCCGCACGGGAATCGCAGTTTCCGATGCCATGAACATGCTCGTCGGAGAAGCCTGGACGATAAACCAATGGAACACAGACAAACTCGCCGACGAAATAATAGAGCAGGCCGCCGCACGGAAGGTTGAGCGGCTGGTGCTCGGACTGCCGAAAAATATGGACGGCTCGGAGGGGCCGAGGGCAGATAAGTGCCGCGAATTTGCCGCTCTTTTGAAGAGCAGAACCGACATTCCCATCGTCATGTGGGATGAGCGCCGCAGCAGCATAGAGGCGCATGCAATACTGCATGCAAACGGAAAAAAAGAAAAAAATCACCGCAAAACCGTTGATGCAGTCGCCGCAAGCCTCATCCTCGAATCTTATCTTGGAACATTATAATCCGCGATGCAAACTGAAAATCTCCGGCTCTGTGTCAATAGTTGGGGTGGGGCAAAAATAATTTCCGCAGAGCGTTAAACTCTGCGGAAGTTCGTTTTCAGCTGAAAGCTCAGGTCAAGCGAGACCTGAGCTTTTGTTTGTTTTATTTCTTGATTACGGCATAGGCTATGCCGCTGAGTATGAGGGCGGCAAATGCCGGCAGGGAGATTATGAGAATTGCAATTCCGATTGGCATTTCTGCCGGAGCGTAAAAGCCACCGCTTTGTATTGCACTCGGAACGAATAACCAGAAAAGCAGAAGAACTTCAAAAACAAGCAGCGATATGACATCGAATTTTCCGCGTTTGCGGCTCGCGGCAAATACTATCGCCGCGGCAAGAATTGGTAAGATGAGCAGATACCATCCTCCGTAAAGTGAGTTCGGCGGAAGAATTGTCCCTCCTTTATCGAGAGCTTTTGCGGCTATACTCAGACCGCACAGGCAAAACAGGACAGCGTACGCCCACCATGGGCGTTTGAGGCTTTTGCTCATGGTAGTTTCCTCCTTATGGATTACATTCTTATTAAAATTTAACAAAACGCTTTAGTATGGTGCAATCAATTCGAGTCTGCGTTCCGAATCCGATAATATTATACCTTATGCAGGCTTCTGTATCAAGCATTATTTTTCCAGTTTGTATATCTTTAGTAGATGTTATTTTTCACTCCTTATACGATGGTGCTGATTTGATGTTTGCATTTCGAGTTAAAGCTCGGGAAGATCATGAAAATGACAAATCCGAACCCTCACCGATTGGTGCGGGGTTCGGATTTATACGAATCTGGTGCCGGTGGAGGGACTCGAACCCTCACGGAGTTGCCCCCGGCGGATTTTGAATCCGCTACGTCTACCATTCCATCACACCGGCAAATTTAAAAGTAAAAACACAACTCATTGAGTCTAATTTGCTAAGCGAATTGTATTATAACCTATAAAAACTCATTATTCAAGTGCAGTATTAATTTTATTTATGTAATTTTTTGTACGCAGATTACAATTTTTTTGTCTTTCCCACTACCATAATTGAAAATTATATGTTACAATATTTCAATGTAAAGTTATAAGAAAGAGGTCAAGCCATGAAAAAGATACTTGTACTTGAGGATGAACCGAACATCCGCAGTTTTGTGGTCATCAACCTCCGTCGCAACGGATACGAACCCATAGAGGCTGAGAACGGCAAGACCGCTCTTGCTCTGCTCGAAAGAAATCCGGATATCAGCCTTGCGCTTTTGGATGTTATGCTTCCCGATATTGACGGTTTCGAGGTTTGCCGGCGCATCCGCGCCTCCGGCTCGAATATCGGCATCATCATGCTGACCGCCAAGAGCCAGGAGATCGATAAGGTCACGGGCCTTATGACCGGTGCAGATGACTATGTTACGAAGCCCTTCTCCCCTGCTGAGCTCACTGCTCGCGTTGACGCGCTCGTGCGCCGTCTCGGAAATGAACCGAGCGATAAGCCGAGCTATGAGATATCAAGCGGACCGTTCATGCTCAACACGCGCAACCGCACGCTTGAAAAAGACGGAAAGAGAATCAAACTCACGCAGCTTGAATATATGCTTATGAAGCTGTTTATGGAAAACCCCGGCAAGGCAATGTCGCGCGAGGACATACTCGGTGCCGTCTGGGGTGATGATTTCTCCGGCGAGCTGAAGACGGTTGATGTCAATGTCCGCCGTCTGCGTCTGAAGATTGAGGCAGACCCGACCGATCCCGAATTTCTCACCACAGTATGGGGCTTCGGCTATAAATGGGGATACTGATACCCGCAACTATTTTTCTGGAAGTGCCTGATGTTTTTCAAAAATCTGAAATGGCAGCTGCTTGCCTCAAGCATAGCGGCGGTCATACTTATTGCATGCCTTATCGCATTCATTGCAAACAAGATAATTGTTCCGGCAATAATTATTGCCATTATAATCGCGGCCTATATTATTCTCGTCAACATATGGTTTGACCACTATGTTTCAAAGCCGATTCAGGATCTGAGCGAATCGGCAAAGCGCATTGCCGACGGCAGCTACGGTGCGCAGGTACCGTCTGTCGGGGACAACGAGATAGGCCGTCTGACTGATGACATAAACATGATGTCGGAAAAAATCGCCCGCTCGGACAAGGCCACCTCCGAGTTTATATCCCAAATATCGCATGAGCTTCGTACTCCGCTGACGGCAATCCTCGGCTGGAGTGAAACGCTGCAGTACGACCCCGACATAAAGGATGATTCCCTGCGCGGCGTCAAGATAATATCGAAAGAAGCCGAAAGACTCACGGGAATGGTCGCCGATCTGCTTGAATTTACGCGAATTCAGGACGGCAGATTCAATCTGCGTATGGAGCTTGTCGATATTGCGGCCGAGCTTGAGGATTCACTGTTTACCTACGGTAAGCTCATGAGCGAGGCTGGCATTGAAGTTAACTATGAGCCACCCGAATACGACATTCCGCTGATATCGGCAGACCCCGAGAGGCTCAAGCAGGTATGCCTTAATCTTCTGGACAATGCCGCCAAGCACGGCAGTGACGGCGGTAAGGTCGATGTAAACCTGGCACTTGAAAAGGATCATGTAAGCATTAACATACGGGACTACGGCAAGGGCATTCCCACCGATGAGCTCCCGTATGTCAAAAATCGTTTCTATAAGGGCAGCAGCAAAAACCGCGGCAGCGGAATAGGGCTGGCCGTGTGTGATGAGATAATTACCCGTCACGGCGGAAAGCTCAACATTTCAAATGCAGAGGGCGGCGGCTGCAACGCACAGATAATTTTGCCCATATCGGATAACTGAGGTATATAAATGTCGGATAAACAAACTGATTCTTCGGTGAAATTCAAAACCTCAATAGGCGGTCAGGCGCTTATTGAGGGCATAATGATGCTCGGACCGGGCAAGCGTGCGATTGTCTGCCGCGGCTCGGGAGAGATGGTTGAAAAGGTTGAGGATGTAGTCCCGCTCAAGAATAAAGCCCCGATTCTCGGGCTTCCTCTTATTCGAGGAGTTGCGGCGTTCATATCGTCAATGGTCAACGGCGTCAAGGCTCTGTCATTTTCGGCCGAACAGTTGCCTGTGGATATGCAGGAAGAGCCGGATAAGATTGATCTGTGGATAGAAAATCATTTTTCGGACGAAACGGCCCAGAAACTTATCATCGGAGTTGCCGTTGTGCTCGGTATCGCTTTGTCGCTGTTCCTGTTCCTGTTTCTGCCGACGTTTATTGTCGGTCTGTTTCCCGCCGTGAAGTCGGATTTCTACTGGCGGACTCTGCTTGAAGGCATACTCAAGCTCATCATTTTCTTTGTATATCTGGTATTATGCTCGAAGATGAAGGATATGAAGCGTCTGTTTTCTTATCACGGAGCGGAGCATAAAACGATTTTCTGCTATGAAAAGGGTCTCCCGCTCACCGTTGAAAATGTACGCCCCCAGCCAAGACTCCACCCGAGGTGCGGAACGAGCTTTATATTTGTTGTTATAATAATAAGTATAATCGCCGGCTCATTTATCCATGTTTCCGACACGCTGCTGCGCATGGCACTTAAATTTCTCATGCTTCCCGTCATTGTCGGACTGAGCTATGAGCTTAACCGTTGGGTGGGCAGGCATGACAACATATGCTCTGCAATACTGTCGTGGCCCGGCAAGCAATTCCAGCGCATAACCACAAATGAACCTGATGATGAGATGATTGAGTGCGCTATCCGTGCGCTTGAGCTTGTCATTCCCGAAGAAAAGGGCAGCGATGCCTGGTAATTAAGGATATTCGAAATGCCTAAGACATATAATGATATATATTTTTCAGTAAGAAATAAGCTCAGAGAAAACGGGGTTGAAGCCTTCGGCCTTGAAGCCAGGGTGCTTCTTGCCGCTGCAGCCGGAAAAACCACGGAGCAGCTCATGCGCGACATGCGGCTTTATACCTCCCCTGAGATTGAGGAAAAAGCAAACGACATGATACAGCGCCGTCTTAACGGAGAGCCGCTTGCCTATATCTCCGGTTCGTGGGAGTTTTACGGTCTGCCTATGACCGTAACACCCGATGTTCTGATTCCGAGAATGGATACGGAAATTCTCGTGGAGGCGGCAATTGCCGCAATAAAGGGCTTCGGCATGAAGGGCAGAGTTCTCGACCTATGCTGCGGCAGCGGCTGCATAGCCTGCGCTATTGCAAACGAGCTTCCGCAGGCGCGTGTTGTGGCCGCAGACATAAGCTCCACCGCGCTTGATGTCTGCAGGAAAAACATAAAGGACAACAAGCTGACATCAAGAATAATTCCGATGAACGCCGATGCCGCCGCATGGCCGCCGATGAGCATAGGAAGCTTTGATGTTATAGTTTCAAATCCGCCTTATATCCCCTCTTTTGAGCTCATTGAGCTCGATTGCTCCGTGCGTGACTACGAGCCGATGACAGCCCTTGACGGCGGCGAGGACGGGCTTGATTTCTACAGGGCAATAATTAAATACTGGACTGTTACCCTGCGGCCGAACGGTCTTATGATGTTCGAAGTCGGGGAAGGTCAGGCGGACGAGGTTAAGCTCATGCTCCTCAACGCCGGCTTTGTGTCCGTTGAAAGCAAAAATGACACGCTCGGGTTTGAGCGTGTTGTAATCGGTAAATGGAAAAACGAATTCTGAAAATAAATGAGAGGTATACGAAATGGCTGAAAAGAAAAAAGCTCCCATCTCAACCCATGCTCAGGCAGGTGACAAGAAAAAAGCTCTCGAAACCTGCATAGCGCAGATAGAAAAAAACTACGGTAAAGGTGCAATTATGCGTCTGGGCGATGATATCCCTGTGAATGTGGAGGCTCTGTCAACAGGTTCGCTTTCACTTGACCTTGCGCTCGGCATAGGCGGCGTACCGAAGGGAAGAATTATAGAAATATACGGTCCCGAAGCCTCCGGTAAGACAACGCTTGCACTGCATGTCGTTGCCGCTGCTCAGAAAGCCGGCGGCGAAGCGGCTTACATAGATGTTGAACATGCACTTGAGCCTGCATATGCACGTGCCCTCGGTGTTGACATTGACAGTCTGCTTATCTCCCAGCCGGATACCGGTGAACAGGCTCTGGACATCACGGAAAGTCTTGTTCGTTCAAGTGCTGTTGATGTCGTCGTTGTCGACTCGGTTGCGGCACTTATCCCACGCATAGAGCTTGAAGGCGAAATGGGCGACTCCGTTGTCGGTGCGCTGGCAAGGCTCATGTCGCAGGCAATGCGCCGTCTGGCAGGCTGCATATCTAAAAACGGATGCACTGTTATATTCATTAACCAGTTGCGTCAGAAAATAGGCGTTATGTACGGAAACCCCGAAACAACGCCCGGTGGTCTTGCGCTTAAATACTACGCCTCTGTGCGTATTGATGTGCGCAGAATCGAGACTCTCAAGGTCGGCGGTGAGATGATAGGCAACCGTACACGCGCAAAGGTTATCAAGAACAAATGCGCTCCTCCGTTCAAAGAGGCGGAGTTTGATATCATGTACGGCGAAGGCATTTCCAAGGTAGGCGAGATTGTCGATCTTGGCGTTAAGCTTGAGCTTATCGATAAGGCCGGCGCATGGTTTACCGTCGGCGAGCAGCGCATTCAAGGCCGCGATGCAGTCAAGGAATATCTGCTTTCAAACCCCGAGGTCTGCGATAAGCTGGAGCAGCAGATACGCGATACCGCCTACAAGCTCATGAGTCCTCAGGCCCGCAAGGCCGCTCATGCCGCAGGGCGCGCAGTCGATGTTTCCGCTGACGATTTTGAAGGCTGAACGAAGTGACTCTGCGTGAGATAAAGCAGACATCTCCCGAACGCTTTACGCTTATATTCTCCGACGGCACGGAGCTCAGAACGACTCTCGGCATCATAACCGAGCGATTTATCCACTCGGGAATGGAGCTTGATGAGGATGCTTTCAACGAGCTTGTCAGCGCCAGCGGACTTGCCATGTCGAAGGCGCGTGCGCTGAAAATAATAAACGCACGTCCAATGTCACGCGAGGAGATGCGAAAGCGGCTTATCGAAAAAGGGGAGACTCCAGAAAACGCACAGGAGTGCGCCGACTGGCTCTGCCAAATGGGGCTCATAAATGACACCGAGTACGCCGGGAGCGTTGTTCGGCACTATGCTGCCAAGGGCTACGGAGCTTCCCGCATAAGGCAGGAGCTTCACCGTCACGGGCTTCCCCGTGAGCTCTGGGACGAGGCATTGACTCAGATGCCTGAGCAAGATGCTTATCTTGAGCGGTTTATCCGCGCAAGGCTCACAGATCCCGATGACAGGGCGCAGATTAAAAAAATATCCGATGCTTTGTTTCGGCGCGGCTATTCATGGGATCAGATAAAACACGCACTAAATGATTTTAATTCTCAAGGTGATTACTGAATGGACAGGACAATTGCCCTGATTTCTCTGGGCTGTGCAAAAAATCTTGTTAACAGCGAGCAGATGTTGTATCTGCTCAGCGAAGCCGGCTATGCGCTTGCACCCGAACCCGACGGAGCGGATGCGGTAATTATAAACACCTGCGGCTTTATTGACGCGGCAAAAAGCGAAGCCATAGATACCATACTTGAAATGGCAAAGCTCAAATCCGAAGGCAGACTCGGAAAAATTATAGTTACCGGCTGCCTAAGCGAGCGCTATCGCGATGCCGTAATCGAGGAGCTGCCGGAGGTTGACGCCATACTCGGCGTAGGAAGCTTCGGCGAGATTGTATCTGCCGTAAACGATGTATTTGAAGGAAAGCCCGTAAGCCTTTTTGGCGACAACAGCGCACCGGTTGACGAAATTCCCCGCGTTGTCAGCACCGGTCCGTCCTGGGCGTACCTGCGCATTGCAGAGGGCTGCGATAACTTCTGCGCATTCTGCGCAATACCGTATATCCGTGGCAGATACCGCTCAAGAAAGATTGAAAATGTCGTTGAGGAAGCCCGCGATCTGGCGGCACACGGCGTCAAGGAAATTATCGTCATAGCACAGGATATAACGCGCTACGGAACGGACATTTACGGCAAGCGCACTCTTGCAGAACTTTGCCGCAGGATAAGTGAGATTGACGGCGTTGAATGGATAAGGCTGCACTATACCTATCCCGATCAGTTTGACGATGAGCTGATCGACGAGATTGCTTCAAATCCGAAGATTGTAAAATATCTTGATATACCGATTCAGCATATAAACGACAAAATACTCAAGAGCATGAACAGGCACGGCACGGGCGATGAAATTCGCGCGCTGTTTAAAAAATTGCGTGAACGCATACCCGGTCTTGTTTTGCGCACAAGCCTTATAGCGGGTCTGCCCGGCGAGGGAGAGACCGAGTTTGAAGAGCTGTGCGACTTCCTGCTTGAGGCCAAGATTGAAAGAGCAGGTGTATTCCCGTTTTCGCCGGAAGAAGGTACTCCGGCGGCAAAAATGGACTATGTTCCGTTTGAAGAGGCTCAGCGCAGGGCCGATTTGATTATGGATATACAGGCAAGGATAATGGATGAGTTTTCCGCATCGCTTATCGGTAAGGTTTTGCCCGTAATATGCATTGACCATGACGAAGACGGAAATCTGATTGGGCGAAGCTGCTACGATTCACCCGATATCGACGGACTCGTAGTTTTCTCGGGGCAAAGCGGCGAAGGTCAGATTGTCCCGGTTTACATAACCGGAGTTTCCGATGACGGAAATCTCATCGGCAAGGAGGAAGAAAAATGAACCTACCCAACAAAATTACTGTATGCAGAATAATTCTCGTCCCGGTATTTATGCTTCTGCTCTATCTCGGCCTTCCGTACTGGGCTCTTGCGGTTTACATAATCGCATGTCTGAGTGACCTTGCCGACGGCAGGATTGCGCGAAAGTATAATCTGGTCACAGATTTCGGAAAGTTTATGGATCCTCTTGCCGATAAGATGCTCGTACTTTCGGCAATGTGCTATTTTGTCGAGGTCGGTCTTATGCCCGGCTGGGTCGTTGCGCTTGTTCTGCTTCGTGAGTTCGGCGTATCGGGTCTCAGACTGCTTGCGGTTGAACAGGGCATAGTCATTGCCGCCGCGTGGTCTGGCAAGATAAAAACCGGCGTCACCATGGTAGCTCTTGGCATACTGATTATCGCAACGCAGGCATGGTTCCCCGCACCGGAGATTGTATCCGTTGTCTGCTGGGTGCTGATTCTTGCCACAACGCTCTATTCCGGCATTGAATATTTTGTGAAAAACATCGGTGTGTTCAAGCACTGCGCTTGACATGAAATATCTTAAATGATAATATTCTACTCGGCGTTGAACGGAAGAAGTACTTCTCCCCTCACCCATACAGAGAGGCTGTGCATTTGCTGAAAGCGCGGCCGGAGTGATGAGAAGGAAATGCATCCGGGAGCCTCGGAGGAGGAAATGCCTCCGCGTGTGCCGCGTTAAGGCTTTTAAGTTACAAAAGAGAGTGGAACCGCGTAAAATACGCCTCTCATGGTTGTTGCCATGAGAGGCTTTATCTTTTTTCTAATCTAAGGAGACTGTTATGAAGCTTTATAATTCAGCATCAAGAAGAAAAGAGGACTTTGTCTCGAATCATCCCGATATAGTAAAAATGTACACCTGCGGACCTACCGTGTATCATTTCGCACACATCGGCAATCTGCGCTCGTATATCATGGAGGATGTTCTCGAAAAATATCTGCGTTATGCCGGCTATAATGTCAAGCGTGTCATGAACATCACCGATGTCGGTCACCTCACGAGTGATGCCGATGAGGGCGAGGATAAAATGCTCAAGGGTGCAAAGCGCGAGCACAAGTCAGTGATGGAAATTGCGAAGTTCTACACGGATGCGTTCTTCTCCGACTGTGCAAAGCTCAACATCAAAACTCCTGATGTCGTGGAGCCTGCCACCAACTGCATCGACGAGTATATCAAAATAATCAGCAAACTCATGGACACAGGCTATGCCTACTTTGCCGGCGGCAATGTCTATTTTGACACATCAAAGCTTGAAAGATATTATATTTTCAACGACTTCAATGCCGATGATCTTGATGTCGGTGTCCGCGAAGGCGTCGAAGAAGATGTAAACAAGCGAAACAAGAACGACTTTGTTCTCTGGTTTACCAAGTCAAAATTCGAAGATCAGGCTCTCAAGTGGGATTCACCGTGGGGCGTCGGCTATCCCGGCTGGCATATTGAGTGCTCCGGCATATCCATGAAGCATCTCGGCGAGGATCTTGACATTCACTGCGGCGGCATAGATAACGCCTTTCCTCATCACACGAACGAGATTGCTCAGTCCGAATCATACCTCGGGCATAAATGGTGCAATTACTGGATGCATGTTCTGCATCTTAATACAAACTCCGGCAAGATGAGCAAGAGCAAGGGCGAGTTCCTCACGGTTTCACTGCTCGAGGAAAAAGGCTATGACCCCCTCGCCTACCGTCTGTTCTGCCTGCAAAGTCACTACCGTAAGTCGCTTGTGTTCAGCTGGGAAAATCTTGACAACGCACAGGGCACATATAACAAGCTCATAAACAAAATTGCGGCACTCAAGCCTACAGGAGAAGCCATTGACGAGGCTGCCGTTGCGGCACTCAGAGAGAAGTTTTCCGCGGCACTTGATAATGACCTGAACACCTCACTTGCAGTCACCGCGCTGTATGATGTGCTCAAGTATAAGACCAATGACGACACTAAGCTTGCTGTCATCGCAGACTTCGACCGTGTTCTGAGTCTCAGCCTTATCGAAAAAGCCGATGCGCGCCGCGCCGAGCTTAAAAAACAGGCTGTTTCCGGCGGAGCCGAGTTTACCGTCATCTCCGAATCCGGCGAGGCAGATGGGGCCGTTGAAGCGCTTCTCAAGGCGCGCGCCGAGGCTAAAAAAGCCAAAAACTTCGCCGAAGCAGACCGCATACGTGATGAGCTCAAAGCTCAGGGCATCGAGGTCACCGATATTCCCAACGGAGCAAAGTGGAAGAGAATTTGATATGAAATATCTCCGCAGAAGATGTTATTCCTCTGCGGAGATTAGTTATTCCTAAACGTTTATTTTTCGTTTTTTAAGGCTGTCGAACACGAAGAGTATAACCGCTGCCCAGACGAATGCAAAGGTTATGGCGTTGGTTTGCGTGAAGGCTTCGTTGTATATGAACACGCCAACGAGCAGTTGAAGGGTCGGGTTTACATACATGAGTATTCCCGATGTCACGATTGATGTGTTCTTTATTCCTCCCGCGAAAAGCATAAGCGGTATTGATGTGATAGGTCCTGTGGCGACAAGCAGCAGAATCTCCGCCGTCGTAAGTGATGAAAAGCTTGTAAGCCCCGAAAACTGCGCATAGAGAATAAATGCAAGCGCAAGCGGCAGAACAGACACGGTTTCCATGCAGATTGATGTTTCGCTGTCGGCCTTCACGCCCTTTTTCAGTGCGCCGTACAGGGCAAATGACAGACCTATTATTATCGCAAGATAAGGAACCGCGCCGTATCGGATAACAGAATACATGACTCCCGCGAATGCCAGTGCCACGCTTGCCCACTGCACGCCGCTGAGCTTTTCCTTAAAGAATATTGCGCCGATAAGCACGGAAAAAAGCGGGTTCATATAATACGCAAGGCTTGCCTCGAGTATGCGTCCCATGGCAACCGTGAGAATATAAACGCCCCAGTTTATCGAGATAAGTATGCCGCAAAGGAAATATTTCCTGCGCTCGTCTTTGTTTTTTATAATCTCTTTTATCTTGCCGCCGTGTTTTTTTATAAGTATAACCGCAAAGCAGAAAACGCAGGAAAAGACTATTCTCTGCGCCAGAACATATGCGGAGTTAACCCCGGCAAGCAGCTTCCAGAATATTGGCAGCAGACCCCAAAGAATATAGCAGCCCAAAACGCTCAGCGATGACTTGTTCAACTCTTATTTTTCCCCCCGAATATCAATCAGAAAATCGAAATATGTCTGCAATTATACTCCTCCGTTTTTATCAAGGCAACAGATAATTTGTTTAATAAAGTACAAAACCGCAAAATTTCTTGAATAAGGGAAAATGCTGTGATAATATACTCCGGTGAGGTGAGGACATGGCAAAAAAAATACTCAAAACAGTTCTTATTATATTGGGAATAATCCTTCTGTGCGCCGCGGCACTTATAATCTGGCTGTCGGTCACGGAATTCAATCCGAGCGATGTTACCGATGTGAAGATTGAAGCCAATTCCGAGGTAAGCGGAGTTTCGCCGTTTCTCGACGAGGAATTTTCGGTCATAAGCTGGAACATCGGATATGCTGGTCTCGGCAAAAATGCCGACTTCTTCATGGACGGCGGAGAAAATGTCACTTCCGGTGATCAGGACACGGTTTCCGATACGCTTCTGGGCATCTACAAGACCCTGTATTCGTCATCTGAGCCGTCAACGGTCTTTATGCTGCAGGAGGTTGACACCGATTCAACGCGCACATACGGCAAGAACGAGGCCGATGTTCTCGGAATTAACAACAATGCATACGCGCTCAATTATTCATGCAAGTTTGTTCCGTATCCCCTGCCGCCCATCGGAAAGGTGAACAGCGGACTTCTGACGACAACGGTTTATGATATTGATTCGGCCGAGCGTATCTCTCTGCCCTGCCCGTTCAAGTGGCCCGTGAGCACCGCAAATCTAAAACGCTGCCTGCTCGTCAGCTATCTGCCCATAGCAGGAACGGACAGCAAGCTTGTCATAGTAAATCTACATCTCGAGGCCTATGATGACGGCGAGGGCAAGATTGCCCAGACCAAGCAGCTACGTGAATTCATCCAGTCGGAATACGAAAAGGGCAACTATGTCATTGCCGGCGGCGATTTCAATCAGATATTCCCCTGCGGTCTTGACGCATACCCCAACAATCACAAGGATCTGTGGGAGCCGGGCACAATATCCGATGATATAATGCCAGAGGGCTGGACGCTGGCATACGACCTTGAAACGCCCAGCTGCAGACTTCTCAATCAGCCATACGACGCATCGGATACGGAAAACACGCAGTACTACGTCATTGACGGCTTTATCCTTTCCCCGAATGTTGAGCTTTTGTCTGTCAACACTCTCGACGAGGGATTCACCTATTCCGATCACAACCCCGTAAAAATTCAGGTAAAGCTCACATCGCAGGATTAAACTTTACCAGTCTTCAACAAAAGGAGATCTAAACATAATGACAAAAAAGCAAAAGATACTGGCTATTATAATTTTTGCTTTGGTAATTGTACTGATTGCCATGATATGCATACGCCTTCAGGACAAGAGCAGCGACAACGGCAGCGATGAGCCTCAGGAAACCGCCGAAGCAACCGCAAGCCTTGAACCGACACCCGAGCCAACGCCCACTCCCCTGCAGTTTACAACCGCTCCCGAGGGATATTTCAATGATGCACTGTTCATCGGAGACTCGCGCATGGTCGGCATCCAGATGATGGAGACGATTGACGGAGCTACATTCTTCACCACCGTAGGTCTGAGCCTTACCGGTGCAATGACCGCAAGTGCAGATGTTGACGGCGTCGGAACCACCACACTGCCCGCTCTGCTTCAGAGCAGACAGTTCGGCAAGATATACGTCATGCTCGGAATAAACGACATCGGCGGCTCTATTGACACTCTCAAGCAGGTATACAGCAATCTTATCGATAAGCTTCGCAGCGCACAGCCCGATGCAATCATCTATATCATGTCAAATCTTCACGTTTCCGCAACACAGGATTCACGCGGAACAGCAGTCAATAACACTAATTTGAACAATCTCAATGATTACACCAAAACCCTTGCCGACGGCGAGACAGTGTTCTATCTTGAGTGCAATGACCTGTTTGATGACGAAAACGGCACCCTCTCGTCTGACATAACCTCCGACGGCATACATCCCGACGGCAGTGCCTACAGACAGTGGGGCGAATGGATCAAGCAAAACGCAATAGTCAAATAAGCAGTCAAAACGCCCGCCGATAAAATTCGGTGGGCGTCCTTATATATAATTATCAGCGTTCCTGAACTTCTTTTCCGGTCATGTGCTCGATAGTAATCTCGAAGATCTGCGCTTTGTCGCCCGATCTTGCTATCTCCTCGTCAGCAATACTCTCAGCGGGGAAATATTTCATTGCAAGACGTTTGAGCAAAACCTTTTTCTCTGCATCGTCCTCAACAAAGCGGCACCTTCCGAACACAACAGCACTCTGAACATACGGTGCCCATGTTTTCTCATCCTTTATGGCTTCGTTGCCGTATACGGTAAAGCAGACTTTGTCGCAGGCGCGGATTGCATCGACCTTGTATCCGGCCCTTGCGCCGTGGAAGAATATCTTCCCTTTTTCCTCGTCATAAAGAAAGTTCAGCGGCATTGCATAAGGATAGCCGTCCTCGCCATTGACGGCAAGTACACCGCGCCGCACGGTGTGCAGCAGCTGCTTTGCCGCGTCGATGTTTATTTCACTCTTTTTTCTGCGAACCGGTCTGAACATTTTTATCGTCTCCTGTGAATATATTTTAAATTATTTCTTTTACGCATTATAGCATCGTCTCGACAGTTTTTCCATTCTAATTTTCAAGATATCCGGCGGTTTCGGGTCTTAATAATTTTGTTCTTGCAAAACGCTCTTCTAAAGTGTAAAATAAGCAAAGAATGTGCCGCTGCAATGGTGCAATTCGCGGATGTCGTCTAATGGCAGGGCATCGGCTTCCCAAGCC
This sequence comes from bacterium, assembly GCA_963590435.1. GTDB lineage: Bacteria > Bacillota > Clostridia > Oscillospirales > Oscillospiraceae > F23-B02. The sequence goes on along the minus strand of CAVAPG010000014.1, from coordinate 160 downwards.
GATAGCGCGGGTTCGATTCCCGTCATCCGCTCCAATCTATAGGAAGTCCTGTAGTCCTTGAGATTACAGGATTTTTCTTATTTATCAATGCTTTGCGGCGTTTTTACTGTGGTTGAAATTCAACCATCATGGTTGAAAAATAACCACTGTGGTTGATATT
>CAVAPG010000013.1:0-25786 GCA_963590435.1 bacterium | reverse complement strand
GCTCACGTGCATCCTCAATGGTTTTCATAAATGAGCCGCTGCCTGATTTGACATCAAGAATTATCACATCTGCGCCTGCAGCAAGTTTTTTGCTCATTATTGAGCTCACAATAAGGGGAATGCTCGGGACAGTGCCGGTCACATCACGCAGAGCATACATTTTTTTATCGGCAGGGTCGAGATCAGCTGTCTGACCTGCAATGGCTATGCCGAAGTCATTCACATTTGAAATGAATTGTTCTTCGGAGATACCTGTATTAAATCCCGGAAAGCTCTCAAGCTTATCTATAGTACCGCCCGTATGACCGAGTCCGCGTCCGGACATTTTTGCGATTTTAACCCCCTGTGCGGCAACCATCGGGCATAGTATAAGCGATGTTTTGTCTCCGACGCCGCCCGTTGAGTGTTTATCTGCCTTTACGCCTTTAATCGCACTTAAATCAAGTATTTCACCCGAGTCACGCATGGCCATCGTCAGTTCCAGCGTTTCCTTTCTGTCCATTCCGCGCAGTAATATTGCCATCAGGAGCGCTGACATTTGATAATCCGGAATATCCCCTTTTGTATATCCGTTTATGAAAAATCTGATTTCCTCAGCGCTCAGTTTATTCCCGTCACGTTTTTTTGAAATGATATCAGTCATCAGCATATTGAGCACCTCCGCTTTTATCTTATATGTGTTATGTTAACACAATATCCGTGAAATTTCCATAGCTTTAGAGATTTTATCTCTAAAGTCTCTTCTGATCACTCAAATTTATTCTTGACTTTTGCTCAATTGTGGGCTTTAATACTATAGTAATTAATATAAGCTATTGCTTTGATCGGGAAGATAATGTCACAGCATCACACAGAGAACGGCGGTCATCGGCTGTAAGCCGCCTGCGATGCGGATATTCGGTTCGCCCGTGAGCTCCGGCTAATCCCCGGCGGTGGTTCCGTTAATGCCATTTGAGTGCGATAAACATCGAACAAGGGTGGTACCGCGGAAGTTTAGTCTTTCGTCCCAATGCGGACGTAAGGCTGTTTTTTTGTTTATTTTTGATTTTGTATAAGGAGAGTCACAATGAAAGCATTGATGAATCAGCTCAGGGAAGGTGCCGTTAAGGCCATTCTTAATGCTGACAGTCCGGAAAATCTCGAAGCGCTGAGAGTTAAATATCTTGGAAAAAAAGGTGAGCTGACAGCGATCCTTAAGCAAATGGGCAAGCTCTCTGCCGAAGAGCGTCCCATAATGGGTCAGCTTGCAAACCAGATCCGCGCAGAGCTTGAAGAAGCAATTGAAGAAACCCGCAAAAAGCTCGATGCCGCTGCGCTTGAAGCACGACTTGAGCTTGAAACCGTTGATGTCACCGTTCCCGGAGAAAATATCCGTCTCGGTCACAAGCATCCTATGTACAAAGCGCTTGACGAAATTAAAGATATTTTCGTCGGCATGGGCTTTACCGTACTTGACGGTCCTGAGGTCGAACTGGCCACATATAACTTTGATAAGCTCAACGCCGAAGAGGGACATCCCTCCCGTGACTGGTCCGACACATTTTACTTTGACACCGACAGCCGCGTCATGCTGCGTTCACAGACAAGCCCGATGCAGGTCCGCGCAATGGAGACGATGAGTCTTCCGATACGAATCGTCGCTCCCGGCAGAGTTTACCGCAAGGACGAGGTTGACGCCACACACTCTCCCATGTTCCATCAGGTTGAGGGCATGGTTATTGACAAAAACGTCACCATGGCAGATCTTAAGGGCACATTAAATCTTGTCATGCAGGAGCTTTTCGGCGAGGGTACGGTAACAAGATTCAGACCGCACCACTTCCCGTTTACCGAGCCGAGCTGTGAAATGGATGTCCAGTGCCACAAATGCGGCGGCAAGGGCTGCCCGACATGCAAAGGTGAGGGCTGGATTGAGGTTCTGGGTGCAGGTATGATTCACCCGAAAGTTCTTGAAATGAGCGGTATCGACAGCGAGGAATACACCGGCTGGGCATTCGGAATGGGCCTTGAAAGGCTTGCAATGCGCAGATTCAAAATTTCCGACCTGCGTCTGATATTCGAAAATGATGTCCGCTTCCTGGAACAGTTCTGATGGGAGGAATATGATATGAATTTAAGCAGAAAATGGCTCAATGAGTTTGTTGACGGTATTTCTGTCAGCGATATAGACGACCGCGAGTTTTCCGAGGCTATGACCCTGTCGGGTTCAAAGGTCGAAACATACGAAGATACCGGCGCAGAGATAAGCAATGTCGTTGTCGGCAAAATAGTTTCCATGGAGAAGCATCCCGATTCGGACCATATGTGGATATGCCTGATTGATGTCGGGCAGAGTGAGCCTGTTCAGATAGTTACCGGCGCATGGAATATTCATGTCGGCGACGAAATACCCGTTGCTCTGCACAATTCTACACTGCCAGGCGGCAAAAAGATAAGCAAGGGCAAGCTCAGGGGCGTAATGTCAAACGGAATGCTCTGCTCTCTCAAGGAGCTCGGTCTCGACGAGCGCGATTTCCCTTACGGGGTTATCACTGCGGCGGCGCTTTTGAACGATTATCACCCGCTCGACAAGGATAAACCGTCAATTCCGTCGGATATTGCAGCAGGTGACAAGGTCTTCGGGCCCGTCATTGCCGCAGAGGTAATTTCCGTGGAAAACGCCGGAATTAACCTTTGGAAATGTGAACTTAACATTGGCAGCGGCAATGTCAGTGCAACTACGCAGTGCCAGAACATTCATGCAGGCGATATGGTAGCCTACAACACGAAGTCTGAGCGCATATGCACGCTTGATGATTTGCACGCTCAGCAGCCTGAGTTTCCCCACTGCATACCCGACGGCATATTCGTCATGCACGAAGACGGTGTGCAGCCCGGTGATGACATTAAGCCCATTATCGGTGCCGATGATCATGTTATTGAGTTTGAGATAACCCCAAACCGTCCCGATTGTCTTTCTATTATAGGCCTTGCACGTGAAGCAGCGGCGACCTTCGGGAAAGAGCTCAAAACCCATACACCGGTTGTTAAGGGCGGTGCGGAAGGCTCTCTCACTGAGCTTCTGTCCGTTGAAACACCTGCGGCAGACCTGTGCCCGCGCTACACTGCGCGTATGGTGCGCAATGTGAAAATCGAGCCTTCACCGAAATGGATGCGCGAGAGGCTGCGCGCAATGGGCGTCAGACCGATCAATAATATCGTTGATATTACGAACTATGTCATGATGGAGTACGGTCAGCCGATGCATGCCTTTGACTACCGCTATGTCAAGGGCGGTCGGATTATAGTGCGCCGCGCAAATGAAGGCGAAGAGCTTACAACGCTTGACGGCAATGTAAGAAAGCTCAACCCGAACATTCTCGTTATCGCAGATGACACGCGCGCTGTTGGTCTTGCCGGCATAATGGGCGGAGAAAACAGTGAAATTGTCTCCGACACTGTCGATGTTGTTTTTGAGTCGGCTAACTTTGACGGCACCTGCATACGTAAGGGAGCGCTGGCACTCGGAATGCGCACCGAAGCATCGGCGAAGTTTGAGAAGGGTCTTGACCCGATGAACACCCTCCCTGCTGTTGACAGAGCCTGTGAGCTTGTTGAAATGCTCGGCGCAGGCGAGGTTGTTGACGGCGTTATAGACATTGTTAACTCCATTCCCGAACCAACCGTGCTCAATTTGCGTCCGGAGAAGATCAACGCTCTGCTCGGCACCGATGTTTCCGTCGAGACGATGAAGGACATCCTGCGCAGTCTGCAGTTCGGTGTTGACGGAGAAACAATAAGCGTTCCATCCTGGAGAAGCGATGTAGAGCATTATTCCGACCTCGCTGAAGAGGTTGCGCGTTTCTATGGCTACAATAACATTCCCTGCACGCTGGTTTCAGGCGAGAGCACACTCGGCGGATATTCGGACGAGCAGCTTCTTGAGCAGCGTCTTGGTGCAATAAGCCGTGCCGCAGGATATGATGAGATAATAACATATTCATTTATCTCCCCGACCTACTATGACAAGATTCGTATGCCGGCAGATTCTCCCGAGCGTGAAAGCTTCAAAATTCTCAATCCGCTCGGCGAAGATACATCTATCATGAGGACAACTACACTGCCGTCAATGCTCGAGATACTCACCCGCAATTACAACTTCCGCAACAAAGAAGTTAAGCTCTACGAGCTGGGCAGAACCTACCACCTTGGCGGCAAGGACGGCCTTGCAATCGAGAAAAAGTACCTCACCGTAGGAACCTACGGCGCAAAAGTGAATTTCTTCACCCTGAAAGGTCTTGTCGAGGCAATCATGAAGGACCTGAGAGCCGAGAATGTGCGCTTTGAAGCCTGTGCGGACAACCCGTCCTACCACCCCGGCCGCTGTGCAACTGTGTGGTCAGGAGATATATGCGTAGGCGTATTCGGTCAGATTCATCCGCTGGTTGCCGAAAACTACGGCGTTGATGCTGAGCTTTACTGTGCCGAGCTTTCGCTTGAAAAGCTGCTGGAGTGCTGCGGAGCAGACCCGGTTTACACTCCGCTGCCCAAGTTCCCTGCTGTTACCCGCGACATAGCCGTTGTCTGCGATAAGTCAATTCCGGTGGCAAAGCTCATCGACTGCATAACAAAAGCCGGCGGCAAATACCTTAAGGGCTGCAGCCTGTTTGACATATACACCGGCTCGCACATTGCAAACGGCATGAAGTCCGTTGCCTTCTCTCTTACGCTCAGAGCAGATGACCAGACTCTGACCGATGAACATGCAGAGGAAACCATGAAATCCGTTCTCGAGGCTCTGGCACGCGATTACGGTGCAACAATGCGCTGATATTTGGTAAAATCGGAATTTATCCGATACACACGCTCGTCCGACTTATTCAAAATGCTCATAAGGCGCACAATTTACATACATCTTGGAAAATTAAGAGTATATTCACTTTACAATTGTGTGGAAAGCAAGTATAATAGCACCATGACAGATATTTGACCGAGGAGTGATAATTATGGAAGACATCACAAGGAAATTTGCCGTTGTTGACAGCAAGACAGAAATGCGAGAGATACTGTCGTCCGTATACAATTCGCTTAAGGTTAAAGGCTATGATCCTATTAACCAGCTTGTCGGATATATTCTTTCCGAAGATCCGACTTATATAACCAACTACAACAATGCGCGAAGCCTTATTTGCAGAATTGACAGAGATGAGCTCATGCATGAGTTGCTGACAAACTATCTCGGAGACAAGTAATAATTCAGAAAAAGCGGCCTGTACGATTTTGTTCGTGCAGGCTGTTTTCGTTAACGAAAAAAACTTGTAAAAATAAGTGTGATTTTATTGACAAAAAAGCAAAAATGTAATAAATTGATTGCGCTTATTAACTAAGCGTCACTTCACAAATTCAGAAGTTACATGGGTTTAGCGGAAAAGGAGAAAAAACATGAACAGAAAACTAATCAGCATACTGCTGGTCATCGTCATGATTGTGGGGCTGTTCCCTGCGGCTGCACTGGCAGATGATGTTGTGACAGATGATGTTGCGACCGGTGATGTTGCCGTCATGGTATACGGCAAAGCCATTTCCGACCTCGTCTGTGAGAAAAATTATACGCTTGACAATTTTGAGCAGGCACTTAAAGACGAGCTTCAGGGCTATCTTGCAAACGAAAAGCTGCCGGATGTAGAAATGTGTCTTGTGAGCAATACAGACGGAACGGAATATCCGCTCAGCACAAATACCGTACCCTCCGGCGCCGCTTTTCTGTCTTCATTTAAAGTTGAAACAACCGATTTCCTCGGTTGGATCGATGATGTTTACGACGCTCTGCAGACGCTGTTAGGCTGGGCGGTCTCCACTGTTGACACACCGGGCGAGCTGTACAAAATCTACGGCGCAGAGAATGTCCCCGTCGGCGACTACACGCTTCAGATCAAAAGCATAAACGGAGACGGCTACACTCTTTGGGCACCGTCCGAGAGGATCTACAGCGTCACCGTGCAGGAGAAAACGTTCAAGAATCCGATCAATTATTTGGGATATAAGATGTCTCTCGGAAAATTTGATATCACTATTTGGGGATATGAGCTCGCCTCCGCAGCGCTCAGTATGCCGGGTGTATTTCTCAATGCTGAGGACCCCGCAATAAGCTTCACCTCCGCCGATATGGGCGGCAACGCTCTTCCGGGCACAGAGTTTATGCTTGTAAACCGCGACGAGGTAGAGAAGATAGTAAAGGCCTCAATTGCTCTCGGCGAAGATACCTTCACCAATGCAATGAACCTTATAGGAACCGATGGCTTTACCTGGGACGAGCTGAGCCTTTTGAACAAGGATCTTCTCACCTGGGACGAGGACAATCAGCAGATAACTCTTAATGATAAGGCGGCCTACAAGCTTCTGTGCACCTATTGGGCACTTGTCGAGGCATCTGCAAAGGACCCGCTTATCGACTTCATGAGCGATGAGACAAATATCCGTCTGCCGGCCATACTCAAGGCAACCGCGGATGAAAACGGCATAGTACGCTTCACCGAGGACAGCAATGTGACCCTCGTGTGGTCGATGAAGATACTGCTGAAGCTCGGCAATGTTGTTCTCGACGAGGCAGGTGAGATTAACCTGCTTGAAGGAGTGTTTGAAAACCCGACCACCGAAGCAATTGTAAACCTTGCAATCACAATTGCAAACTACGCATTTAAACAGGGACTTTACTACTCTGAGAATTACAGCGATACTTTTGACAAAACTATAAACGACTGGGTCTACCCCATACTTCGCAACGACAATGTCATGGAGTATGCAAAGGATGCTATAAAGAGCTTTATTGGCGAAGATGCTGCAAAGCAATATGAGGATGTTCTTAAAATGCTCCCCACTCACGCCATTCTCACGGCTAAGATGCCCACGGGAAACTACATTCTGCTCCAGTCCGACGTTCCCGACGGATATCTTCGCAGTCCGCTGTTCTATACGGTCAAACTTGAATGGAACACCGAGGCACAGAACACGAACAATTGGGTCTTTGCAAGCGTAGCAAATTGCGGAATAGTACTACCCTACTATGCTGAGCAGTATTACACCTATCTCAGAGAATTTGACCTTGCAGAGTCAGCCGACAGCATACTGGATAACATCACAGCAGGCAGACTTGATACTCTCATTCAAGATACACTGAATGACGAACTTGATGTAACATCGGCTACAATCGCATACCAGAGCTATATCATATACTGGTACATGGGCGGCAGACTTGTTTACGACTCTCAGGCAGACCTCGCGGCAGATCTCACGAAATATCTTTACTCCTACGGACGCACATCTCAGAACCTGATGATATTCGCAAACAACGTGCTCAAGGAGTCAAAAAGCGTTGTCACGGGTGAGCTTGATGAGGACTGGACATTCTACAGCATCTCAACAAGCCCGAGGACTAACATTGCGCTGTCAGTTCAGTCAATCATCAACGGTCTTTCCGACAGCATAAACGCGGATAATAACGAGTTGCTCGGCAATATTAAGCAAGGGTTGAAGGATGCGGCCGACAACATTGATACAGACAATCATATCAAAGATGAAACGACCGAGATCATCGACAAAATTGAGGATACAGTGAAGGACACTGCTTCCAAAATCGGAAATTCGATGCTGAAAAACGGCATGAAGCTCGCAAAGAATGTTATCAGCTGGCTCAAAAGCGTTGACAAAAGCTGATATCACTGATTAACTGTCAAACGGCCTTAGTAAAGAGTAATTTCGCTCTTTGTAAGGCCGTTTTTTTGATTTGATTTCATACATTTTTTCGCATTTGTAAGTATTTTGGTCTTTTTTAGTCGAAAGGCTGATTTTGACATATACTGGCTTGATTTTCACTTTTTCCGCGGTTATAATGGACGAGCTTTAAGCTGAGCGCATTGAGCGCGCAATAATCAAGGAGGAATAAACATGGCAAAGGCTGTTAACGAGGAATGGTTTGAGAAGCTGTGCGCAGATGTTCTGCCGAAATTCTCAGAGAAGAAGACCGGCAAGCTCAACACCTTCACTTACACTGAAATCTGGACCGAGAATACAGACGGAAGCACCTTCTGGTTCTATGTTGACGTTAAGGACAACGTCTGCGTTGAGCATAAGTGCGGCTTCGGCGAGAATACAGCTCCCAGTGCTGACTTCACTGTTGTAGGACCTTACGAAAACTTTGCAAAGGTTATCACCGGCGAGTGGGATTCCAAGACTCCGCTCGTAAAGGGCAAGTTCAAGCTCAAGGGCAATCTTCTTTCCGCAGTTGCTCATCTTGGCGTATACGAGAGCCTCATCGATTCCAAGAAGGCTGTTGACTGGGACTACGGTGTCTGATTAATCCAAAAACTAAGATAATATTAAAACTCCGATGCACTGCATCGGAGTTTTTCATTGATACATGATTATTTGACTTTTATTGCGGCTTCTATTGCTGCTGCTTTGTCTGCCGCGACAAGGCCTTTGCTTGTAACGAGATCAAAAATCTCGCCGCAGGTTTTTTTATAGAACAGTTTAATCGTGTATTTCAGAAGATTCGGGGCATACTTTTCGCAAAGCTCACGACCACCGTTGACCTCGAAAAAATCCTTAACTGTCATGCTTTTGAAATCCATAGTCTTCCTCCCTGTTATAGCTTAATTTCAAAAACAGCCCCGCCAACAAGGCAGGGCTTAGCAGATAATTTAATTATTTATCAGCGTAGCGCTCGTTGAATGCCTTCTCGAGTGCTGCGGCTTCCTCTGCAGTGCAGCGTCCGAGCTTAATGCAAGTCTCGACAACGTCGCCGGCCTTTTTGTTATAATAGGGCTTGTACATCAGCTTGGGGAGCTTTGCGATACCGGGAGTGAACTCCTTAAAAAGCTCTACGCCGTCATACTTCTCCAGAAAATCCTTACCGAGAGTGTCTTTAAATACTGCCATGATAATTCTCCTTTTTTGTTTATACGCGGATCTTCCCTACGTCCGCTTTTCTAATGTACTCATGTTACAACATTCACAGCACATTTGTCAATACCGTGACGCATTTCTCAATTATTTTCGACATTTTAACCAAATCAGAGCTTAAAATTTTTGATATTATTTTTTGCTATTTCTTTGCGTGGAAATCTCCCTCGGTTCCGCTAAGCAGTCTTCTTATGTTGCTTCGGTGCATAAAAACAACCAGAGCCGCCGCAAAAATACACATAATGAGCATTGGCTCGGATACATTCAATACAAATGCCGCTATCGGGAGCGAAACGGCGGCACACATTGATCCGAGAGAAACCTTGCGAGTTGACAGGCTTACCGCAAAGAAAACCGCCATTATAATTGCAAACACGCTGATACCCGTCATAAGTCCAAGTGCCGCTCCGACGGACACACCCTTTCCGCCACGGAACGAGAAATAAACAGGATAGCAATGGCCAACTATACAGGCTGCCCCTGCCATTGCTTTGCCTATCTCGCCGCCAAGGTACATTCCGAGCAGCATTGCAGCTATAGTTTTAACTGCATCAAGTGCAAATGTCGCAAGGCCCGCTTTCATTCCGTAAACACGTGCCATATTTGTTGCTCCGGCGTTGCCGCTTCCCTTTTCGCGCACATCAGCACCCCATATTCTGACAGAAAGCGGAATCGATGCGCAGAACGAGCCAATGAGATAAGCTGAGAGAACAATAATTATATATTTCATAGCTATATCTCCATAGTTCAAATATTTTAAGTTTATTATATCAATAATTTGAAGTTTTTCAATAGATAAAATGCACAGTATACACTGTGCATTTTTGTGCATTATCTAATATGCTCAACCGAAATTACCGTCAGATTATCTCCCGACACACGAAACTTTATTTCCATGCCGTCATATTCCAAACCGTACACCCGCTCGGGATCGTCATGATAGCGCGGTCTCGGGTCGTTTTCCAATATTTCAACGAGGCCTTTGGATAGCGGCGACGATATGTCTTCACCGACTATTACATTGAGTTTCTCAAATTGAGTCGTATCCGTAAAGCCCCCTTTTGCGTCGGGATACGAGTCAGCATACGGTATATAAGGTTTAATGTCAAATATCGGCGTTCCGTCCATAATATCAGCCCCATGCACATGGATAATCGGGCCGCGATCATTTGTATATTCTATGCTGTCAAGCGCGACAGCCGACAAACCTATCGGATTCGGGCGAAACGGTGATCGCGTTGCGAACACACCCATGCGCGTATTTCCGCCGAGTCTCGGCGGACGCACTGTGGGTGACCATTTATCGGCAGATTCTGAAAAGCACCATATAAGCCACAAATGAGAAAAGCCTTCAAGTCCGCGCACGGCATCTGCGCAGCGGTATTCAGGTTCAAAAATAATCTCACCCTCCACATCCGGAGCTACTCCGCTTTGACGAGGAATTCCGAATTTTGTTGCAAACGGCGTATGTATTCTGGCTATAGTTTTAATATCAGACATATTCTATACCCGCTCTCTTCTATTTTATTGATTTTTTTCAATCGATAATATATTATATAATAATATAAATTATAACTGAAAGTCAATTTTACCGGAGGCGAATTATTTGGAATACGTTCTGCGTACAAAAAATCTCACAAAGCAGTTTGGAGATAAATATGCCGTTAAAAATATCAGTATGCAAATACGAAAGGGCGAAATTTACGGATTTATCGGGAAAAACGGCGCCGGCAAGACCACACTTATGCGTCTTGTACTCGGGGCGGCTATGCCAACCGACGGCAGCATCGAGCTTTTTGGCGGTTATGAGGATGAAAATGAGGCAAGGCATCATATAGGCGCATTGCTTGAATATCCGTGCATATATAAAAATTGTTCAGCGCTTGAAAATCTGCGGCGCTTTGCAATACTGACCGATAATGACACTGACGAGCTTGAGGACATACTCGATCTTGTCGGGCTCGGGAATGTCGGAAACAAGAAGGCAGGTCAGTTTTCCCTTGGTATGAAGCAAAGGCTGGCCATTGCTATTGCCCTGCTCGGGAATCCTGAATTTCTCATCCTCGATGAGCCTATAAACGGTCTGGATCCTGCGGGTATAAAGGAAATTCGCGATGTTATACTGACCCTTAATCAAAAAAAGCATGTTACTTTTCTGGTATCGAGTCATTTGCTCGATGAGCTTTCAAAAATAGTTACAACATACGGAATTATAAAAGACGGTGTTCTGATTGAGCAGATAAGCTCCAAAGACTTGGAGACCCGATGCCGCCATCACCTGAAGCTGCGTGTGGATAATGTGCATAAGGCTTACGCTCTTCTTTCCTGTATTACAAGCCCCGGTGCCATAAAAGTTCAGGATGACTGCATTTATATGTATGACATTCTTGATAAGAGTGACAAGGTAAACCGTCTTCTTGTAAGGCACGGGATAAAAGTCAGTGAACTGTCTGTGCAAACATCAAGTCTTGAGGAATACTTTCTTGAAAGGATGGGCAATTGATATGGGCAAACTTCTGCATTTTGAATTCCATAAGCTCATCCGGCAAAAGAGCTTTTATATATGTCTTGCGGTTGCGGTTGCGCTGATTATACTTTCTGCATACACCAGTCAGCTGATGTATAAAGACATCGAGGACACATCAGCGCTCGGTCTTGACGGCATGAACAATATGATAGCCGCCGCCTCAAGCGGTTATCTGAGCATGGTTGTCGGCGTATTCATCCCGATATTTGTATGTGAAGATTATGTTTCCGGAACCATCCGCAACATAGTCACGCGAGGATACACACGCCTCGGCATTTTCTCGGCAAAGCTTATCTGTGCGCTGGTTGCCACCGTTGTTATGACTGTTTTCAGCATGGCGACCGGATATATTATAGGCACTATATTCTGGGGAGCGGGCAGTACCGCTTTTGACTCGGGAGTCATTAAAATACTGTTATGTCAGCTTGCTGTTGTAGTGGCGGAAGCATCTCTGTTTTACGCAATAAGCACAGTTTTGCAAAAAACCGGCGGAGCAATAGCCATATGTCTTGTGCTTCCTATGGTAATGACAATAGTCCTTGCACTTGCAGATACGGCACTGGTCGAAAAAGATATTACGCTGTCCGGATATTGGATTGAACGTGCCGCAAGCTCAATTGCCACTCTTGAAGCCACAGGTGAAGATTTGAAAAAGGCTCTGCTGACAGCTGTTGTTTACTTTGTTGTGACATCGGTTGGATCATTCCTGGCGGTTATGAAAAGAGAGTATTGATATCATGACTGACAAAAAAACTGTTCAAACCAAACGAGGCAAGAAAAAAGCCGTTCTGATTGTCTGCCTTGCCGTCTTATTTCTATGCATAATCGGCATTGCGGTGTATTTCGGTGATTATTACAGGGCAAGTGACGATGTAGAACAATATTTCCATGAAAACGAAGGTGTTTCGATAATCGAAATTGACGACGGTTTGCTCCTTGACGGTGCCGGAACTGAATCGGCATTGATATTCTATCCGGGTGCAAAGGTCGAATACACTGCATATATTCCGTTGTTGTACCGACTGGCAGAAAACGGGACAGATGTGTTCCTTATAAAAATGCCGCTGAATTTTGCCATATTCGGCATGAATAAAGCTGATGATATTTTGAGCGAATATGATTATGCCAACTGGTACATCGGAGGGCATTCACTCGGAGGAGCTATGGCAGCAAACTATGCTGCTGCTGATTGTTTAGAAGACGGAAATGAATATATAGAAGGACTCGTATTGTTGGCAGCTTATCCGACAAAGAGCTTGGCTCAAAGCGATATGAGCGTTTTATCGATATACGGCTCCGAAGATAAAGTACTGAATTTAGAAAAAGTAGCCGATGGAAGATCTCTGATGCCGGAAAACTCGACGGAAATTGTAATAGACGGCGGCAACCACGCGCAGTTCGGCTGTTACGGCGAGCAAAAAGGAGACGGCACTGCACTGATTTCCGGCGAAGCACAACGCACACAAACAGTTGATGCTATACTTGAAATGATTAATGCAAAATAAGAAATTTGCATTAGTATCACGGCGTTACAAATGCAAAACAGTGGCTGCGATTGTCTAAACGGCAACGCAGCCACTGTAATTTTATAATATCAGGAATATCAGGCACAGCCTCGGCAGTCAACGCATTGCGGACAATGCCCGGCATCAAGGACTAAGCAAGAAATCAGGCTTCATATTGGTCCGGTGATTTGCCGAGCGCTGAAAACACCGTGTAATTTTTAAGCTCTCTTCCCTCTTTTTATCACACCTTGATGTTAATCAGCCGAAAATGCCGCGGAAGAAGTCCACAACCTTATTGACAAATTCGGTCACAGTATCTGCAATATTAGAAAGGAATTCTTTAATCTCGCCATGCTTGCTGACGATATCCTTCAGGTATTGCTGAACCTGCTCAACTTTCTCCTTAAGTGCAGCGGTATCGAGTTTTTCCATAGATCTGCACAGCGAAATAAGACTGTCAATCTGGCTGTCGGTGAGCGTAACATCATATTCCTCTGCAATTTTTTTAATTTCCTCGCGCAGCTCATCATCGGTCATATCCTTGGTTTCGTCAAGGATTAGCTTGAGCTGGTTTACGATGGCAGCCGAGTCCGCGCTGCCTATCTCTTCGGCAAGCTCGGCCGTTACAGTAAGTTCCTGCGTTCCGACAAGCTTTGCGTCTTCATCGAGCTTATTTCCGGTAATGTCTTCATAGGCTTTATATATACCGGTGAGTGCCGCTGTGCCGGAGACTTCAAACGGAGCGACTATCTTGACATTTGCATCGGTAATGCCTGCCGTAACCATGGCATTCATATACATATCCGGTGTACACCATGTGATGTTCTTTACCGTAACATCAAGTCCCTCCCCGTCCGAAAGGGCTTCGATATACACGCATGAGATTGACTTTGTTCCTATCAGGCTCTCATCAACGAGATCCTTAAGGTATTCGCGCTCTTCGCTGTTTGTTACCGTCAGTTCTTTTACATCGCCTTGCGAGATGCCGAATTCCTTATAGACATATGCTACTTCGTCAGCGTCAAGGTCCGCTCCTATGACAGCTCGACTGCCCTCAATCGTATCGGCAAACGCAAAGCAGCTGCCAAGCATCAGCGCGCAAAGTATAACAGAAATTATTTTTTTCATTTTAACCTCATCCTTTCACGGAAGTTCATTAATTGTAGTATATGTAAACTTTCTATGTGTTAACTATTTATTAATTGTGCATGACGATGAACATTAATTTAACAATTTAAATTTGTTGACATAGTGTGAACACTGTGCTAACATAAATGCATAAATCCTGTGAAACCCCAAGAATCAAACGAAACTGGGGGTGGAGGATGCTCTGGAGAATCCCGAAAGGGTGCCGAAGGTGTAAGGCTCGTTGGGCCGAATCTCTCAGGCAAAAGGACAGAGGAAAGCATAAATTTTATTTTAATATGTTTTCTAATATGTCTCCGGAGCTGCTGAATTTCTCAGCAGTTTTTTTGTTTTTCAAAACAGGAGGAAAAAGAAAATGGATGCAGTACTGAAAATTGTTCAAACCATAAACCTATACCTATCGGATTATATTCTGATAATCCTGCTTGTCGGCTGTGGTCTGTATTTCAGCATCAGGACCAAATTTGTTCAGGTCCGCTGCTTTGGCGAAGGCTGGCGCAGAGTATTCGGCAACTTTTCGCTTCACGGCGGCAAGCATGAGGGCGGAATGAGTTCCTTCCAGGCGCTTGCAACAGCAATAGCTGCACAGGTCGGCACAGGCAATATTGTCGGCGCCAGCGGTGCAATTCTCATCGGCGGTCCCGGAGCAATCTTCTGGATGTGGGTAATCGCCTTCTTCGGTATGAGCACGATATACGCTGAGGCAGTTCTCGCGCAGAAAACCCGCATTGTAAATCCGGACGGCACGGTTGCAGGCGGACCTGTATACTATATTAAGAAAGCATTTAACAATGCATTCGGCAAATTTATGGCCGGCTTCTTCGCAGTTGCGATTATTCTCGCTCTCGGCTTTATGGGTGCCATGGTGCAGTCGAACTCCATTGGTGAGAGCTGCCATAACGCCTTCGGCATTCCGACATGGGTGATGGGCGCAATTATTGCAATTATATGTGCATTTATCTTCATCGGCGGTGCTCACCGCGTTGCGGCGGTTGCCGAAAAAATTGTCCCGATTATGGCCATACTGTATGTTCTCGGCAGTCTGATTGTTCTTGTCTGCCGTATTAAATACATCCCCGAAACTTTCGTACTTATTTTCAAATACGCATTTAACCCCACAGCCGTCATCGGCGGTTCAATCGGTTTTGCTATCAAGCAGGCCATCTCCCAAGGCGTAAAGCGCGGTCTGTTCTCTAACGAAGCCGGTATGGGTTCAACTCCTCACGCACACGCTCAGGCCAAAGTCAACTGCCCGCATGAGCAGGGTGTTGTTGCTATGATCGGCGTGTTTATCGACACTTTCGTTGTTCTCACTATGACAGCCCTTGTTGTTATCTCGACTCTGTATACCGGCGACGGTGTACTCGCCGGAGTTATGACCGACACGGAAACTCTTGACGCACTCGGAATCGCAAAGACGAATCTTGCACAGCTTGCCTTCGGCAGCGTATTTGGCGAAAGCCTCGGAAGCGCGTTCGTTGCAATCTGTCTGCTGTTCTTCGCATTCACAACCATCATCGGCTGGAACCTCTTCGGACGCATAAACATTGAATATCTCTTCGGCAAAAAGGCCGTTCTGCCGTATTCCATAATTGCCGTTGCATTTATATTCCTCGGCTCACTGCTGTCCAATGACCTCGTATGGGAGCTGACCGATATGTTCAACCAGCTCATGGTTATCCCGAACGTCATTGCTCTTCTCGCTCTCAGTGGTCTTGTCGCCGCCAGTGCGAAGGCCGGCAGCAGCGAAAAGCTCAGTTCAAATCTCAAATAAAATCGGCTGATATGACGCGTTTCTATTAAAAATCGGCTCTGTGTCAATAGTCGGGGTAGAGCAAAAATAAAGAAAACTGAAAGTTTTGAGAGAGTGAGGCGCGCCTCACTCTCTCTCCTTTGTCAATAAGATGAAGCGCAATACAGCGTTGACACAGAGCAAATTTTTATCCCCATGCAGTACAGCAAACTGCATGGGGACGTTTCATTTTTCATTCAATTGTTCATTCGGTTGTCGCCGGAAATCACTGTCTTATTACGTAGAAATTTCAGCTTCGTTTCACTGGTTATTATTGCGAAGAAAATAAGACAGAATCCAAGCACAATATTGAATGTCAGAACTTCCTGCCCGAGGATGACGGATATTGCCGTTCCGAACACGGACTCAAGCGTCAGTATAACAGCAGCCTGAGCCGGCGGCGTGTATTTCTGCCCAATGGTCTGAAGGAAGAAGCACAGTCCGGTGCATATGAATGTCATATACGCAATGCCGAGCCATGTGTCGGACGGTATACTTTGAGGAACAGGTTCAAACAATGCGGCACCTATGAGACATATTACGGCTCCGGTTGCAAACTGAAGCATAGTAACAATAATTGGGTCACGTCCCTCAACGGTACGCGCCGTGACAATGATATGAAGTCCGTAAAACAACCCACAGCAAATTGTCAGTATATCTCCGATGTTGACGCTCAAATCATTGCCGAGGCAGACAAAGCCCATGCCTATAAGGCATACAAAGGCGGCAATAATATTATATCTGTCAGGCTTTTTCTTGGCAATCGCCCAGTACAGAAACGGGACCAGTATACAGTAGGTTGCGGTCAGAAATGCATTCTTGCCCGGCGTGGTGTACACAAGGCCATAGGTTTGCACTATATACGCAAGAGACAGGCATATGCCCATCAGCACGCCGCCTTTGACATATTGACGGCCAATTTTCTTAAGGCGTGGAAGTGAGGCGATGAGCATCATTATCGACGCTCCCGCAAAGCGGATGGCAAGCACCCACATAGGAGTAATATTATCCAAAGCAGACTTCAATATGACAAAGGACGAGCCCCATATAAGAGTCGTGCATAAAAGACAGATGCGCCCGAGCGCGGCTTTATTATTTTTCATACTTTATATTTTCACCATATGCAGAGCAGCAGCACGCAGCATTAATTTTTTTACCGTGCCGCTGTCAAATTCAATTTCTATCAGATAGTCATTTCCCATTGGACTCATCTTGGTAAGTCTGCCTTCGCCGAAAGCCGTGTGGTTGATTCTGTCGCCGACAGCAAACTGCGGCTTCTCTTCGGTCTTGGGCTTTGGGGCAGCCGGCGGCGCAACAGGCTTCTTTGTGTTCATTCTTGCAGGCTGGCGGAATGAATATTCCTTCTGAACCTGTGAGCGTTCGGAATAACCGTAACCCTTGGGAATATTTCGTTTTTCGAGATGTTCCTCCGGAATTTCATCAACAAATCGTGAAACGCGATTGGCCGTTGTCCGTCCGAAAAGCATCCTCTGCTTCGCGCAGGATAAAAACAGGCGTTTTTTCGCTCGTGTTATAGCGACATAGCAAAGTCTGCGCTCTTCCTCCATCTCGGCTTCCTCGCCGATGGCTTTTATTCCGGGGAATATTCCCTCTTCGCAGCCAACAACAAACACATTGGGGAATTCCAGACCTTTGGCCGAATGCATAGTCATCATAACGACGCAATCGGAGCTGTCATCATAATTATCCATATCCGTGTATAATGCAACATCGGAAAGATAACCCTCCAATGTCGGATTATCGCTTTCGGACTTATAATTAATTATACTTGATTTGAGCTCTTTTATATTCTGTGCACGCGCATCGTCCTCGACGGTGTGCTTTTCTTCAAGCGCGCGGAGATATCCTGTGCGCTCAACCAGCTGATCATACAGCAAATCCGGCGCAAGCTCGTCCTTCTGAGCAATAAGTTCGTTAATCATGCCCGCAAACAGCAGCATACGCGGTGCTGCACGGCTCAGATCCGGATACAAATCTGCCTTGCTTATAACAGAAAACAGCGAGCAGTTATTTTCATGAGCAATGGCGGCGGCCGTTTCAACGCTTTTTGCGCCTATGCCTCGCGGCGGATTGTTTATAATTCTGCCAAGACGCAAGTCATCATCCGGAGACGAAATGACGCATAAATACGCAAGCATATCTTTAATTTCGGCACGGTCGAAGAAGCCTGTTCCGCCGAATATCTTATAGGGAATTCCGTTGCGTTTGAATGCCTGTTCAAGCTGATGCGACTGAGCATTCATACGGTAAAGGATTGCATTGTCGCCCCATGAGGCGCCCTTCCCGTAAAGGCTCATTATTTCAGAAGCCACAAAGCGCGCTTCGTCATGCTCGTTATCGGCAACATAAAGCTCCGGCTTTTCGCCCATACTGTCTTTTGTCCAAAGTTCTTTGCCTTTGCGCCCACGGTTGTTTTTTATGACACAGTTTGCGGCGCCCAAAATATGTCCGGTGCTGCGATAGTTCTGCTCAAGGCGTATAACGCGGCAGCCTTTATACTCATCTTCAAACGACAGGATATTTTCTATCGTCGCGCCGCGGAATTTATAGATGCTCTGATCGTCATCGCCGACGACGCAAATGTTTCCCCAGCCTTTGGCAAGCTTGGATGCAAGCATGTACTGAAGCTTATTGGTGTCCTGATATTCATCGATGAGTATATATTTAAAGCGATTTTGCCAGTATTTGCAGACATCTTCGTTTTCATTGAGGAGCTTAACCGTATAATATATTAAATCATCGAAGTCCATTGCGCCTGCCGCAAACGCACGGTGTGCATATTCGGCATAGATCTCTGCAATTTTGACTCGGCGCACATCGCCTGCTGCCTTTGCCCGGGCATAATACTGTTCTGGCGAGCAGCAGTCATCTTTTGCTCGGCTTATCTCCGAGAGCAGCATGCGGGGCGGATATTTTTTATCGTCAAGGTCAAAATCCTTCAATATATGTTTTATGAGGCTCTGACTGTCCGCGCTGTCATAGATAGTAAAGCTCGAGGTAAAGCCTATTCTGTCGGCATCGCGCCGAAGAATACGCACACAGGCAGAGTGAAACGTAGATGCCCAGACATCCGCTCCGGCCTCTCCGAGCATTTTGGAAAGTCTCGTTTTGAGCTCTTCGGCGGCTTTGTTTGTAAATGTTATGGCAAGAATTCGCCATGGCTCAACCGGTTCAAAAGCGGCTGTGCGCCTTGCATTATCATCAAGGCGTGCCATGGCGTCGATATCCGCAACATCTGCATCTTCCGGTATTTCTTTGCTGTCTGATGCTTTGCCGTAGCGCATAAGGTTGGCTATTCGGTTTATGAGCACAGTGGTTTTGCCGCTTCCGGCACCTGCCAGAATGAGCAGTGCGCCCTCTGTTGCCATAACAGCCTTTCTCTGCATGGGATTAAGTCCGGCAAACTCAGTTTCTATAACTTTTTGTCTTGCTTCGATATATCTTTTTTCAAAATCATTATTCATAGCGAGTTATTTTACCACAAATATAATCTTCGTTCAAGTCCGGGCACTGTCAAGCTCGACATGGTCAAATCGCTTGGCAGGATGTGTTATGACGAGTGCGGCAAATATCAGCACCATATTTATCGCGAGGCTTATCGGATAGACCTGCATGATTGTTTCAAATGTCTGTGACTGCGGGAAAACCGTGTAGATCCATATAATTCTCGTTCCGCACACGCCGAGTATTGTCAGCAGAGCAGGTGTAAGGGATATGCCAAACCCGCGCATATATCCCGACATTCCCTCGTATATGGTGGAGAATATATATGACATGAAAATGTATTTCAAGCGCACAAATCCGAGACGGATAACCTCAGGATCACTGTTGAACAGCGATATCAAAAACTTCCCGGACGCGAGAGCTATCCCGACTGCTATGGCCGTTGCTATAACGCTTTCAATCAGGCAGAGCTTAAATGCCTTGCGGCAGCGAGCTGTCTGAGCCGCTCCGTAGTTCTGACCGACGAATGTCGTGCAAGCCTGACCGAAGGAATTGAGGATGTAATAAGCGAGAATTTCAACATTGAACGCCGCCGAGGATGCCGCCATAGTGACCTTGCCGAGAACATTTATCGCCGACTGAACAACTATGTTTGAAAAAGAGAACACCGCTCCCTGCACACCTGCCGGTATACCAATTTTCAATATGCGCCAGAGGATACTCCAGTCAATGCCCAGTTTTTTGAGATCAACATGAATAACCTGATTGCTCTTTACGAGTCTGAACAGCAAGACAACTGAGCTTACAACATTGGATATAACCGTTGCAACTGCAACTCCGTCGACTGTCATCTTGAGGACAATTACGAAGAAAAGATTCAGGAAAACATTAAGGACGCCGGACAAAGCAAGTGCGATCAGCGGTGTCCTTGTGTCACCCACGCTGCGGAATATGGCCGATTCGAAGTTATACAGGAATATTACGGGCAGTCCGAGCAGATAGATGCGCATATATTTGAGCGCAAGAGGGAATACATCATCGGGCACTTGAAGCATAGAAAGGACAGGCTCTGCCAACATTTGACCGATAATGGTGACAATGATGCCTCCGACAAAAGAAGCGACTACAGAAGTGTGTACGGCGCGAGCCACGGTAGCCGTATCTCTTCTGCCGATGGCATTGGAAATTATGACGTTTGCACCAAGCGCAATACCAATGAAAATATTTAAGAGAAGGCCTATTACCGGGCCGTTTGCGCCGACAGCTGCCACGGCTGCCACGGTATCGCCCGCTGCAAAATTGCCGACTATAGCCACATCCGAAGCATTAAACAACTGGCCCAAAATACCGGTTGCCGCGACCGGCAGCGCATAGCGCAGTATTTTGTCCCACATTGAGCCGTTGAGCATATCCAAGGCCTTGCCTCTGCTGAGCTTTTCCATTGTATATCTGCCTCCGTTTATACCATATCCCAAGAACACCATGATATTTTAACGCAGTATTAACATTTTTCAAGTAATCTTATTTCATTTAATATTAATTTCACAGTTTTTAGTCGTTGTGCATAAAAAACTCACACGGTTATACTGTCCGTGTGAGTTTAATGATTAGGCTTTTTTCTTTATCCGAGATTCTTGAGGCTTTCCTCGAGGTTATCTATAAGTGCCTCAAGCTTTGCCTTCTTCTCCCGCTCTGCATTGACGACTTTTTCGGGAGCACGGGAAACAAAGTTCTCGTTTGCGAGCTTCGCGTTCTGTCCGTCAAGCTGCTTCCTTGCGTTTGCAAGCTCTTTTTCCATGCGTGCGCGTTCTTTTTCAAGATCAACAAGCTCTGCCATAGGCATGAACATGCGCGCATTGTCGGTTATGACAGATACCATGCCGTCTACCGACTCGGGCAGCTCAGTCTTTACCTCAATTCCCGAGGCATAGGCAAGCTTGCAGATAAATTTCTCGCCGTCAGTGAAAGCATTGCCCTTGTCGGTTACTATAATCAGATGGCTCTTTCTGGACGGGGGAACATTCATCTCTGCTCTGCGTGCTCGAACAGCCTTTATTGCATCCATCACCATGCCGAAGTTTGCTTCATCTTCGGGGAAGATAAATTTTTCATCGCATTCCGGATAAGCCTGCATCATAAGTGCATCACCCTCATGCGGCAGTGCCTGCCAGATTTCTTCGGTTATAAACGGCATGAACGGGTGAAGAAGCTTGAGTGTTTCAACAAGGACATGGAGAAGGACACGCTGTGCACCTTCTTTTGCCGCTTCGTCATCGCCGTTGAGGCGCGGCTTTGTAAGCTCAATATACCAGTCGCAGAAATCGTCCCAGATGAAGTCGTATATTTTTCCTGCAGCCACACCGAGCTCAAAGTTGTCCATATTATCGCAGACTTCCTTGATAACACGGTTGAGCTTGGATATTATCCACTTATCCTCGGTTTCAAGCATTTCTGGCAAATGATTGTCCTCAATTTTGAGGTTCATCATAACAAAGCGCGATGCATTCCATATCTTATTGCAGAAATTGCGCATTGCCTCGCATTTCTCGACATAGAATCTCATGTCATTTCCGGGGCTGTTGCCGGTTATGAGGTTGAATCTCAGTGCGTCGGCACCGTATTTTTCGGCCATTTCCAACGGATCTATTCCGTTGCCGAGACTCTTGGACATTTTTCGGCCCTGACTGTCGCGCACAAGTCCGTGAATGAAAACGGTTTTAAACGGCTCCTTCTTCATCTGCTCCATGCCGGAGAATATCATTCTAGCGACCCAGAAGAAGATAATATCATAGCCTGTGACCATAACGGTTGTAGGATACCAATAGTCAAGCTCGGGAGTTTTTTCCGGCCAGCCCATAGTAGAGAACGGCCAGAGAGCCGAAGAGAACCATGTATCAAGCACATCCTCTTCCTGATGTATATTTTTGCTGCCGCAATGTTTGCACTCACAGATATCCTCGCGCGAGACGCTTATCTCACCGCAGTCATCGCAGTACCATGCAGGTATTCTGTGTCCCCACCAAAGCTGACGGGAGATGCACCAATCGTGGACATTCTCCATCCAGTTCATATAAGTCTTGGTGAAACGCTCGGGAACAAATTTTATTCTTCCGTCCTTGACGACTTCTATGGCTGCTTCTGCCAAAGGTTTCATCTTAACAAACCACTGTGGGCTTGTGAGCGGCTCGACCACCGTTCCGCAGCGATAGCAGCAACCGACATTGTGGTTATAAGGCTCTGTCTTTACGAGATATCCCTGCTCCTCGAGATCTGCAACAATTGCCTTGCGTGCCTCATAGCGGTCCATGCCGTTATACTTGCCGCCGTTTATGATCTTTGCATCCTCGTCAATGCACAATATCTGCTCAAGATTATGTCTCAGGCCGACCTCATAGTCGTTCGGGTCGTGGCACGGCGTCATTTTAACGGCACCGGTACCGAAGCCGAGCTCAACATAATCATCCGCTACTATCGGGAGCTTTCTTCCAACCAGCGGCAGGATAGCGTTTTTGCCGACAAGATGCTTATAGCGCTCGTCATCCGGATGAACGGCAACGCCCGTGTCGCCGAGCATGGTTTCCGGACGGGTGGTGGCGATGATAAACTCCTCGTCCGAGTCCTCAATGGGATATCTGATGTGCCAGAATGCACCGGGCATATCCTTATATTCAACCTCGGCGTCTGACAGAGCCGTGCGGCACTTCGGGCACCAGTTTATAATGCGGCTGCCCTTATATATAAGGCCCTTTTCATACAACTCGCAGAATGTTTCGCGCACGCTTTTTGCACGCGCCTGATCCATCGTGAATGCGCTTCTGTCCCAATCGCAGGACGCACCGAGGACCTTCTGCTGTTCGACTATACGGTCGCCGTATTTATTTTTCCACTCCCAGACGCGGTCAAGGAATTTTTCGCGGCCGAGATCATAGCGTGTAAGTCCTTCCTTGACGCGCAGTTCTTCCTCGACCTTTATCTGCGTCGCTATGCCGGCATGATCCGTGCCGGGGAGCCAAAGGGCGGAATATCCCTGCATGCGTTTATAACGTGTGAGTATATCCTGAAGCGTAACATCGAGTGCATGCCCCATGTGAAGCTGACCTGTTACATTGGGTGGCGGCATGACAATTGAAAACGGCTTTTTGTCGGGGTCAATAACGCCCTTGAAGCAGCCCTGCGACTGCCACATGTCATATATTCTTTTTTCAACCGTGCTCGGGTCATACACTTTCGGGAGCTCTTTCATATCTTATCCTCCTAAATTAACAAATAAAAACTGCGCCCCGATACAAATCAGGACGCAGTATTACGCGGTACCACCTGAATTCCGCATTGAAAATGCGGCTCTCAATGCCCTGTAACGGGAGCACCCGTCCGGCCTACTGAAACTTCAGCTCGGCTGCTCGGGACCGACCTTCAGCGGCATGCTTTGGAAACTTTCACCGACCGTTCCCTCTCTGAAAAGCAAAACTCGCCTACTCCTGTCCGTCATTGCTGTTAGCGTGTTTATTATACGCGCCGTTTGCGCGATATGTCAAGCCGTGATTTATTCTCCGCGCTCGCAGCCCCAGAAGAACAGGGCGACCGTGCCGGGACCTGTGTGACTGCCGATTGTCGTGCCGACATAATTTATCTCAACCTTGCCGTTGAGCTTGGTAAAGCGCTCTTCAACAAGCGCGGCAACGGCCTTCGCGTCCTCCACGCAGCCCGACTGCGAGATATAGCACTTGCCGGAATAATCAAGTCCGTCATCAGCGCACTGCTCCATACGATCAACGATGGTCTTTATGACCTTTTTCTTTGTGCGGATCTTTTCTCTCGGGATAAGTCTGCCGAGGTTATCCATGTTCAGCAGAGGGCATATATTAAGCATCGTTCCGAAAAATCCGGCCGCCTTGGAAATTCTGCCGCCCTTGACATAGAAGCTCAGGTCGGTGGAGAAAAACCAGTGGTGCAGATGAAGCTTGTTGGCCTCGATCCAGTCGTGGGCCTCGTCAATGCTCATGCCTGCATCGCGCTTATCGGCAAGCGTGTCCATCAAAAGGCCATAGCCCGAGGATGCGCCGAGGGAATCGACAATGTATATCTTGCGCTCGGGATACTCCTCGGCAAGAATAGCCGCGGCGTTGCGCGCAGAGTTGACAGTTCCTGAAATGCCGCTTGAGAGCGTCACGTGCAGGATGTCCTTGCCTTCCTTGAGGAAAGGCGTGAAAAAGTCTACATACTCGGCAACGTTGACCTGACTTGTTTTCGTGTCGGCACCCTCTGCCATTTTCTTATAGAAATCCTCAAACGGAATGCTCTGACCGAGGTCATCCATATATTCCACGCCGTCAAGCATATAGTGGAAGCATACATATTTAATATCACGGGCTTCAAAATGCTCCTTGCTCAGGTCCGCGGTTGAGCAGCAGCTAATTATATAATCAGACATTGCTTTCCTCCGAATATCAAAATTCCGCCTGTATACAACGGATAATTCATTATATACGAGCGGTATATGAATTGCAATAAATTTTTGACATACGGCAATCCCGGTTGCATCTGCGGTGCAAAAAATAAAAGATGACTGTCATAAAGTATACTTTTTGACATTAGCCCTTCGAAAAATTTCCTCACAGCAAAAGCGACAAAAAGTCGAGTGAGGATTTATTGAATGTGCCAATTTTGACGACATTACATTGATTTTTGTTGAAATCATGAGTAAAATATTGCCTGTAAAAATCATTGTTAGGTTAGACAAAATGGTCGTATAGGAGGGTTCCATGAAAAAGAGTATATTCAGAACGGCAGAAACCCTTGAAAATAAAGGATTTCTGCCGTTTTCTTATGCCCGTTTGTCGCTTATTTGTCGCTTAAATCTGCAAAGGGATATTGAACGATAACCGCCGATACGGAATTATTTATTGCCTTTCGCCCGGTTGTGGGTAGCGCAAAGCATGGTGCAGTTGCTAATATCCGTTGCGCCGCCGTTGCTCCATGCGGTAACGTGGTCTGCGTCCATTTCCTTTAACTTGTAGATACGCTGCTTGTTATTGTCGCTGCCAATGGCGCAAAGGGGGCAGTTTGAAACGCCCTTTGCCGTTGCGTCCGCTGTCTGTCGCTCATATACTGTTCGCTTTGTAACATCATCGAAAATGCGAATGTCAAGCAACCTTGTATCGGTGCAGCCGCCTAAAATGTATTCAAATACGCCCTTGCGGTTCTTCACAAAGTAGTCCGCATATAAGGCTTTCAATTTATCGTGTACGTCGTTCGGGTTATAGGCGTTTGTATGGAAACGCTCATAGAACGCGCCCCAGTTCAAACCGCGCATTTCCGTTTCAACATCAACAAACACACTTGAAACCCAATCAATAACGCTGTTGAAATAGGTCTTTAATTCCGTTATGTTCGTGTCGTATCTGTGACGGC
>CAVAPG010000012.1:3097-26019 GCA_963590435.1 bacterium | reverse complement strand
CCTGTATAGCGCGTGTTGTCGCCCAGAACGGGCATTCCGTCTGCTATGATACGGCCGCCTCCGCGCTTGAGGCATTTGAGATGAAAAAATTCGCACGCGATGCGGAAACCGCCGAAAAGGCCGCAACCCGTGTCGAGCGCATGCTCGAGTGCGAGCTGATGATTCTTGACGATCTTGGCACGGAGATGCTCACCCAGCTGAGCGTCTCGGCACTGTATACGCTTATAAACACCCGTCTTGTAGACGGCAAACAGACCATAATCAGCACAAACCTTTCGGATGCGGAGCTTGCGCGCCGCTATACGCCGCAGATCTGCTCGAGAATAGACGGCGAGTTTACGAAGCTCCCGTTTGTCGGAACAGATATACGCAAGCTCAAAAAGGAGATGCAGTAATGAGCCAGCACGAGATTACGCGCGAGATACCGCTGCTTGACGCACGCGGTGAGCTCACGGAGCCCGGCTATGCAAAGAAGCTTCTGCCCGTATACCGCAGAGCGGATATCAAGGCAAGCCCTCTGCGCATAAAGGAATGGGATTATTATCTCATAAACAACGGCCGCTTTGCCCTTGCCCTTACTATCGACGATAACGGCTATATGGGGCTTGACTCGATAAGCCTTCTCAACTTCGAGGAGGGCTGGGAGATAACCAAAAGCCCGATGTGCTTTATGCCGCTGGGAAAGCGCAGACTTCCCGAGACGAGCAAAACCGGCGATACGACTGCCATCGGAAAAAACTACAGCATCTATTTCAAAAATGACGGCTCCGGCAAGCGCACGCTTATTGCCCAGATGAAGCACTTTGGCCCGATGGGTTCACTGTATGCCAGGGTCGAGCTGTTTGACGAGCCCGAGGAGAGCATGGTGATTGCAACACCGTTCGATAAACCCGGGCATTTTTATTACAACCAGAAGATTAACTGCCTTCGCGCACGCGGCGAGGTCCTCTATGACGGCCGCAGCTACGTTTTTGACCCCGATGACAGCTTTGCCGTGCTTGACTGGGGACGCGGCGTGTGGACATACAAAAACACATGGTACTGGGGCTCTGCCTCCGGCTCGGTCGACGGAGCTGCCTTCGGATGGAATATCGGATACGGCTTCGGCAATACCTCTGCGGCAAGCGAAAACATGCTGTTTTATAACGGCAAGGCACATAAAATAAGCCGGGTTAAATTCAACATCCCGGGCAATGAGAAAGAATTTATGCAGCCGTGGACGTTCACATCCGATGACGGCAGATTCGAAATGGACTTCACCCCTGTGCTCGACAGAGCATCCTGCACCGATGTCGGGCTTATAAAAAGCGATCAGCATCAGGTGTTCGGCCTGTTTACCGGCAAGGCTGTCCTCGATGACGGAAAGGTAATAGAAATTAAAGACTTCCCCGGTTTTGCCGAGAAAGTCGCAAATAAATGGTAAAGGGATGATTATATGAAATTTCTGACCGAAGAATGGAGCAAAGAATTTATTGCTCTGGCAAAAGACACGTTTTCCCCCGAAAAAACGCCCTCAAAAGTGACAGTCACGCTGTGCGAGTGCTACAACAAAGTACCTCAGTGCGGCGGAGACACGGTATGGTTCATGTACACGTTTAAAGACGGCGTGCTGACAGATGTCGAGCGCGGAACAGGCAGAGCCAACGCACCTGCAGCCGACTATGTGTCCGATGCGGATTACGACATTTGTGTCAAGAACATAAGCGGCGAGCTCAGCTCGGCCAAAGCCCTGACCTCGGGAAAGATAAAGCTTAAGGGCAACCTCATGAAGGGACTTAAGCTTTTGGACACCCACAACATACTTGCGCAGTGCAAGAAGCTCAACGGTAAAACCGAGTGGTAATATCTACCGATTACGAGTGAGACGCGGTTGGTTTGAATACAACGAAAAAGGCTGAAGCGAAACAATCGCTTCAGCCTTAATTTTATACCCTGATCAGATTAATCAGAACAGACCGTTTGCGGTGAACAGTGCCGCGAAAACAGTGGAAACAACGGTCATGAGCTTGATGAGGATGTTGATTGACGGGCCGGAGGTATCCTTGAACGGGTCGCCTACAGTGTCGCCGACGACAGCAGCCTTGTGGGCATCGGAGCCCTTGCCGCCGTGATTGCCTTCCTCGATGTACTTCTTGGCGTTATCCCATGCGCCGCCTGCGTTGGACATGAACATTGCCATCATAACGCCGGAGACGAGAGAGCCAGCCAGAAGACCTGCAAGAGCCGTCGAGCCGAGGATGAGGCCGACTGCCAGAGGAGCAACAACTGCCATGATGCCGGGAACGAGCATTTCCTTAAGGGCCGCGGTGGTGGAGATAGCAACGCAGGTCTTGTAATCGGGCTTTGCTTTGCCTTCCATGATGCCGGGGATCTCACGGAACTGACGGCGAACTTCCTCAATCATGCTGTAAGCTGCCTTGGAAACGGAGTCCATGGTCATTGCGGAGAAAACGAACGGAAGCATACCGCCGATAAGAAGACCGATAACGACTGTGGGGCTTGTAAGTGCAACGGATGCAGCATCAAGACCGGTAGCCTCGGTGAAGGATACGAACAGTGCCAGAGCCGTCAGAGCAGCGGAACCGATTGCAAAGCCCTTGCCCATTGCGGCGGTGGTGTTGCCGACTGCGTCGAGCTTATCGGTGATCTCACGCACAGAGTGGTCAAGACCGCTCATCTCTGCGATGCCGCCGGCGTTGTCGGCGATAGGACCGTAAGCGTCAACTGCGACGGTGATGCCGGTGGTGGAAAGCATACCGACTGCTGCAAGAGCAATGCCGTACAGGCCGGCAAATCTGTATGCGAGGAAAATGCCTACGCAGATAAGAAGAACGGGAACCCATGTGGACATCATGCCGACTGCGGTGCCGGAGATGATGGTGGTAGCGGAACCTGTCTCAGACTGCTGAGCAATCTTCTTGACGAACTTATAATCGCCGGAGGTGTAAACCTCGGTGACGATACCGATTACGAGGCCGACAACCAGACCGGAAACGATTGCAACTGCGGGGCCGTAGCTGCCGAGCATGGATTTGCTGAGGATGATAGATGCGATAACAACGATGAGGGCAGAAACATAGGAGCCCATCTTAAGTGCCTTGTGGGGGTTGGAGCCTTCCTTGCCGCGGACAAAGAATGTTGCGATTACGGAAGCGAGAATGCCGAATGCCGCGATAACCAGCGGGAAGATAACGGTCAGATCGCCAAACTCTTTGATAACGCTTGCGACTGCACCGAGGGTCATTGCGGAAATGATAGCACCGACATAGCTCTCGAAGAGGTCAGCGCCCATGCCTGCTACGTCACCGACATTGTCGCCGACGTTATCGGCTATAACAGCGGGGTTACGGGGGTCATCCTCGGGGATGCCTGCCTCGACCTTGCCGACGAGGTCTGCGCCGACGTCAGCAGCCTTGGTGTAGATACCGCCGCCGACACGTGCAAACAGAGCGATCGAGCTTGCGCCGAGGGAGAAGCCGAACAGAACGCTCGTGTCGTTTAAAATGAGGAACAGAACAGATGCGCCGAGAAGGCCGAGGCCGACAACGCACATGCCCATAACAGAGCCGCCGGAGAACGCGATCGACAAAGCTTTGTTCATGCCGCTGGTACGGGCAGCGTTCGCAGTGCGGACGTTAGCCTTTGTAGCAACATTCATGCCAATGTAGCCGGCGAGGATGGAGAACAGTGCTCCGAACAGGAAGCATACTGCGGTTATCCAGTTGCCGAGACCTACGCCGATGGCAACAAACAAAACTGCAACGAAGATCGCGAGGATCTTGTACTCTGCAAAAAGGAAGGCCTTCGCGCCGTCGTTGATAGCAGCGGAGATTTCCTTCATGCGCTCGGTACCTGCGTCCTGCTTGGAGACGAATGCTATCTTATAGAAAGCAAACAGCAGAGCGACAACTGCAAGAGCAGGTGCCAGGAACTTAAGGGATTCCATAAAATTCACTCCTATTAAATTGATTACATTGTAACTTAAGCCGCAACAGCTCCCTTAATTAACACGCCGTTAACAGCTCATTTATGTATTTTATACTATAGTGGGCAAAAAATCAATTTAGAAATACGCCTATTTAGTTCAAAATCAACAAATTTATCAATTTTTACGAAAGATTAAAAAAATATGCGCTTAAGGTGTACAAAACACACAAAAATGTACCAAACTGCGCCAAAATCAATGATATTTTAATAACAAACTTGTGAAAATACGGGCAAGCGATGAAATGTGCGGAAAAAATGATAATTTAATTAATTGTTTAAAAATTTTATGTTGGAAATTTGTGATTTCGTGATAAAATAATAAAATACCTTACAAACAATTTACAACAGCTATAATATACTTAGCATGTCAAGTTATTTAATTTATAATAGTTAAGGAGACTCCGGTATGCTTCTCAGAATATTTGCCGCCATCGGCGTTGGCGGTTCGGTTCTTCATACGCTTATTGCAGGTCAGAGCGGCGGAGCTTTGAAGGTCACAGGCGTTATGCTTCTTCGCTTTGCCGAATATTTCTTCGGAGCGCATCTGGCTTATGCGCTCGGAATGCTCATCCTCACGGAGCTTACTATAAAGCTTGATAAGCCGCAGGAGAAGCCGTCAAAATTCTGGCTGTGGCATCTGCATGCCGTGGCGGATTTGCTTGCCTTTTACGCGAGAGCGCATATCTCCATAAGCGGAGCCGAGCTTATTCCGACCGACACGCGCTATCTCATGGTTGCAAACCACCGCTCACTGGCAGACCCCGTTGCGATGGTGCATGTCATGCCGAAGCAGGAGCTTACGTTTGTGTCCAAGCCCGAAAATATGAAGTTACCCATAATCGGAAAGGTTATGCACAAATGCGGCTGCCTGTCGCTTAACAGGGAAAATAACCGCGAGGCTCTGCAGACGGTGAAGCAGGCAACGGAATATATAGACCGCGACTACTGCTCGGTTGCCATTTATCCCGAGGGTACGCGCAGCAAGCAGAAGGATATGCTCCCGTTCCATGCCGGTTCGTTCAAGATTGCACAGAGGGCAGGCGTTCCCGTTGTGTGCGTTGCACTGCGCAATACGGATAAGATCATTCACAACTTCCCGTTCAAAAAGACGGATGTGTATGTTGAAGTTGTGGGCGTCATTGACGCAGATTATGTAAAAGAGCATAAAACAAGGGAAACAGCAGAGCTTGCACAGAGCATGATAGAGGCAAGACTCAGCGAGAAAAAGGACGACTAAAAAGGAGAATGATGCCGACAAATGCTGAAATTACTTAAACTTTTCAAATATCTGAGAGCAAAGGAATGGCTGTTTTTCCTTGTCAGCCTTGTGTTCGTATGTGCACAGGTTGTTCTCGACCTTATGATACCGGACTATATGTCCGAAATTACGACTCTCATCGAAACTCCGGGAAGCGCAATCGGCTCTGTTTGGAGCTCCGGCGGAATGATGCTGCTGTGCGCACTCGGAAGCCTTGTTTCATCCATTGCAGTGTGCTTTTTCGCGGCGCGTATTGCCGCAAACTTCTCAAAGCGGCTGAGAAAGGAAATGTTCTACAAGGTTGAGAGCTTCACACTTGAAGAAATAAACGCGTTTTCAACCGCAAGCCTTATAACCCGCTCGACAAACGATGTCTCCCAGGTTCAGATGATGGTTGTCATGTCGCTGCAGGTTGTGGTCAAGGCACCGCTTATGGCAGTCTGGGCGATAATGAAGATCTCCGGAAAGGCATGGCAGTGGTCACTTGCTACGGGCATTGCGGTCGTTTTGCTTGTTGCACTGCTCAGCTTCGCCATTGTGCGCACGTTCCCGCGCTTCAGACGCATTCAGTGGCTGCAGGACGCGCTTAACCAGTCGGCGCGCGAAAATCTTACGGGCATCCGCGTCGTAAGGGCATATAATGCCGAGGAATATCAGGAACGGAAATTCGGCAATGTAAATACGGAACTGCTCGAAAATTCACTGTTTGCAAATAGAACAATGACGCTGCTCAGCCCGTTCATGAGTCTTGTCATGAACTGCCTCAATATGTCAATATACTGGATAGGCGCCGTGCTTATAAGCTCGGTCGCGGCAAGCGGAGCCGATGCCGTTGCGGCGAGGGTTGATATATTTGCGGATATGATAGTTTTCATGTCTTACGCAATGCAGGTCATAATGAGCTTTATCATGATTGTTATGGTTGTTATCGTTCTGCCGCGTGCGCTCGAAGCGGCAAAGCGTATAAGCGAGGTCCTCTCGACCGAACCGAAGGTGGTCAGCGGAACTGTCTCCGATTCCGGAGAAACACTCGGAACGGTGGAATTTAAAAATGTCAGCTTCACATATCCCGGAGGCAGCGGCAGCGTGCTGTCGGATATAAGCTTCAAGGCCGAAAAAGGAGAAACTGTTGCATTTATAGGCTCAACGGGCTCAGGCAAAACAACTCTCATGAATCTTATTCCGAGGTTTTACGATGCAAGCGAGGGCGAGGTACTCGTCGACGGCGTGAATGTCAAGGACTACGAGCTTGAAGCACTGTACGCCAAGATAGGCTATGTTTCGCAGAAGGCTGTCATGTTCACGGGAACGATTGAGGATAATGTCGCCTTCGGCAAAAATGCAGATAAAAGCATGCTCGGGCAGGCACTCGAGATATCCCATTCGGCAGACTTCGTCTCCGAGCTTGAAGATAGAGAAAAGTCACATATGGCGCGCGGCGGAACGAACTTTTCCGGCGGACAGAAGCAGCGCCTTTCTATCGCACGCGCCCTGTGCCGCGATGCGGAGATACTTATCTTTGACGACACGTTTTCCGCCCTTGACTTCAAAACCGACCGTGAGCTGCGCGATGCTCTCAAGCAGCGCACTTCGGGGCAGACAAAGCTCATTGTCGCCCAGCGCATAGGGACGATTATGTCGGCGGATAAAATCATTGTGCTTGACGAGGGCAAAATAGCAGGCGTTGGAACTCACAGAGAGCTTCTTGAATCCTGCGAGGTGTATCGTCAGATAGCACTCAGCCAGCTTTCAGAGGAGGAACTTGCCATATGAGAAAAGCTCCGCCGAGAAAAGGCTCAAATGAAAAGCCCAAAAATGTCAAGGGCTCAATGATAGATCTCTTCAAATACCTCAAGCCGTGGTACAAGCCCATTGCAATTTCGCTTATCTTCAGCCTTATCGGAACATTTTTAACGATAATCGCGCCGGACAAGCTTTCGGATCTGACCAATAACATAAGCGACGGACTGCAGTCGGGCATAGATATGGAGCTTATAGTCAAGTCCATACTTGTCCTCTTTGCGATATACATATGCGCAAACCTTGTCAGCTGCGCGGCGAGCTACATCATGATAAGCGTCATGCAGCGCCTGGCGTGGAGCATGCGCACGAGCATAAGCCGGAAGATAAATAAGCTGCCGCTTAAGTATTTCGACAAAACCACTGTCGGCGATGTGCTCAGCCGCATCACAAACGATGTCGATACGATATCCTCGGCGCTCAACTCCAGCATAACTACGCTCGTTCAGGCCGTAGTTCAGTTTGTCGGCGTTATTATCATCATGTTCTGCACCAGCGGCCGCCTTGCCCTTACGGCAATGGGATCGTCGATAATCGGCTTCGTGTTCATGTTCATAATAATCTCCCACTCACGCAAATATTTCCGCCAGCAGCAGCAGAACCTCGGCGATATGAACGGACATGTCGAGGAAATGTATTCCGGACATAATATCGTCAGGGCATACGGTGCAATCGACGCATCCAAAGCGGAATTTGACCGCATAAACGATAACCTTTACAACAGTGCGTGGAAATCCCAGTTCTTCGGCGGACTTCTTATGCCGCTGATGAGCTTCATCGGAAGCTTCGGCTATGTCGCCGTGTGCGTTGTCGGCGCGGCGCTCACAATGGACGGGAGCATACGCTTCGGCACTGTCATAGCGTTTATAAGCTATGTAAAACTGTTCACTAACCCCTTGAGCCAGATATCCCAGGCGGTCAGCAGCCTTATGTCGGCCGGCGCGGCCGGCGAGAGAGTGTTCGGCTTCCTCGGCGAGGAGGAAATGCCCGATGACAGCGCCTGCACAGAGCATATAGAGCATGTCCACGGCAAGGTTGAGTTTGAACATGTCCGCTTCGGATATGATGAGGAAAAGCCGATTATAAATGATTTCTCCGCCGTAGTCGATCCCGGACAGAAGGTCGCGATAGTCGGCTATACCGGAGCCGGAAAGACCACAATGGTCAATCTGCTCATGCGCTTTTACGAGCTATGGAGTGGGCAGATTAAAATTGACGGTGTGCCGATATCTCAGCTTAAGCGAAGCGAGGTTCATGCCATGTTCGGAATGGTCCTGCAGGACACATGGCTGTTTGACGGAACATACCGTGAAAATATCGCGTACGGCAAGCCCGATGTTACCGATGAGCAGATAGAGGCCGCCTGCAAGCTCGTCGGCATGGATCACTATATACGCACCCTGCCGAACGGATACGACACCGAGCTTAATGACCGCAGCAGCCTCTCGGCAGGTCAGCGCCAGCTTCTGACCATTGCGCGAGCCATGGTTGAAAACGCCCCGATGATAATACTCGATGAAGCGACAAGCTCTGTCGATACGCGCACCGAGGCTCTCGTGCAGAAGGCGATGGACCGTCTGACACGCGGAAGAACAAGCTTCGTCATTGCTCACCGTCTGTCCACCATACGCGATGCCGATCTGATCCTTGTCATGGACAAGGGCGATATCGTAGAAAGCGGCACGCATGATGAGCTTCTTGCCAAAGGCGGACTGTACAAAGAGCTGTACACCAGTCAGTTTGAAAATAAGTGAGGAAAAACATGAAAAAGGTCGCACTTGTAACCGGCTCCTCGCGCGGCATCGGCAGAGCATGTGCCTATGAGCTTGCGCACGGAGGATATGCCGTGTGTATAAATTACATTGAGAGGCAGGATAAGGCCGAAGAGCTCTGCAATAAGCTTCTGTCCGAGGGTCACGAAGCCATGACATACCGCGCAGATGTTTCCGACCGCGCGGCGGTTCATGATATGGTCGATGCGGTGCGCCGGCGCTTTGGCGATGTAACGCTGCTCGTCAATAATGCCGGAATTGCACGCCAGTGCCTTTTTCAGGATATAAGTCCGGAGTATTGGCACAGAATTTTCGATGTTAATCTCAACGGAACGTTCAATACCATTCAGGAAGTGCTTCCGAGCATGCTGCATGAGCACTCCGGCTGCATCGTGAATATATCATCGATATGGGGCTTGCACGGGGCGTCCTGCGAGGTTGCCTATTCGTCAACAAAGCATGCGATTATAGGACTTACGCGCTCGCTTGCACAGGAGCTTGCTCCGACGCATATACGCGTCAACTGCGTTGCGCCCGGTGTTATCGACACCGACATGGTGCAGACTCTCGGACAGGAGACTCTCGATGCCCTCGCCGAGGAAACGCCGCTCGGCAGACTCGGAAAGCCGGAGGATATAGCCGCGGCAGTGGCGTTTTTAGCTTCTGACGAAGCCTCGTTCATAACGGGTCAAGTTCTCTGCTCCGACGGCGGATTTTTGAAATAACATTCTGCAACGGAAATGTCTGATAAAATGGCCTTCATCAAGTTTATAATTAAGGTTTTTCTTTTGGAAATAGCGGTGATACTGCTGCCGGCGTATATCGTGCCGAAGATTTTGTGATTTTACGGATTTTGCGGTTGACAGCGCAAATGTGCGGTGATACAATCAAACAATCAGCGATGACGGAGAAAGATGGCACCGTATCTGCCCAGAGAGAAAGGCCGCAGGCTGCAAGCCTTTTCAGAAAAGATGCCGGAGACCGCTCCCGAGCCGAAGCAAGGAAATTTGCTTCCGCGCCGCGCCCGTTAAGCGCAGGATGAGTTAATTCAAGGTGGAACCGCGTAAATATTACGCCCTTGACGCATTGCGTCAGGGGCGTTTTTTGATAAAGACAAAGGAGTAGATATCATGGAAGAGAACAAGTACACTTTTGAAAATCCCGAGTTTAAAAACACCTATCGCCATACGACAAGCCATATTCTCGCGCAGGCGGTAAAGCGCCTGTACCCCGAGGTTAAGCTGGCCATCGGTCCGGCTATCGAGAACGGCTTTTATTATGATTTCGATGCACCCTTTGCCATAACTCCCGAGATACTTGAGAAGATTGAGGTTGAGATGCGCAAGATCTGCAAGGAAAAGATAAAGCTTGAAAGATTCGAGCTTCCGCGCGAAGAGGCAGTCAAATTCATGCAGGAGCGTGAAGAGCCTTATAAGGTCGAGCTGATAAACGATCTGCCGGAGGACGCGGTTATTTCGTTTTATAAGCAGGGTGACTTCACCGACCTGTGCGCCGGTCCGCATCTGGATTCAACCGGCAGGGTAAAGGGCAATGCAATAAAGCTCACATCCTGCACCGGTGCATACTGGCGCGGCGACTCCAGCAAAAAAATGCTCCAGCGCGTATACGGCACCTGCTTCATGAAGAAGGAAGAGCTCGACGAATACCTTGCCCGCATCGAAGAAGCAAAAAAGCGCGACCACCGCAAGCTTGGCAGAGAGCTCGGACTGTTCATGCTCACCGAGGAGGGCCCCGGTTTCCCGTTCTTCCTGCCCAAGGGTATGGTTCTGAAAAACACGCTTATCGAATACTGGCGCGAGATACATAAGAAATACGGCTACGTCGAGGCTCTTGATAAATGCCCTATGCCCGGAGCGGATTCGAGTGTGACATGGGATGAATTTATATCTTATGTTGCCGACTTGATTCAGCCGCTGCTGAGCAAGGCAAATAATATAGGCTTCTGTTTTTCGTATCCTGTCGAAATTACACCCGATTGCGACGGCAGGGTACTGAGTCTCACAAAACAGGTTAAAATTGAAGATGCTGTCGGCAAATATATCGGCGCATCCCTGCGCACGGAGCTTGAACGCAGGGGAGAGAATCCCGGCAAAATTGTAGTTCTCAACGATACGCCTGCGGTGCTTCTTGCCGGCAAAGCTGTTGCAAAAGAAAGCTGCGACGGATATATCGGCCTTGTTGCCGGAACAGGCTGCAATACCTGCTGTGAGATAGATTGCGCGGATATAAAGAAAATTGAGTGCTCCGACAGCAAAAAAATGCTTGTCAACCTCGAAAGCGGCTCATTTGCCGAATTTCCGCGCGGAGATGCAGATATAGCAATGGATGCGGAGCTGCCAGATACGGGAGAATATATTGCCGAAAAAATGATCTCCGGACGGTATCTCGGTCAGGTTTGCATGTATACGCTCAAAATGGCGGCCTCGGAAGGCCTGTTTTCCGAACGAGCAACCGAGATAATCGAAAAGATGACAGAAGTTGCAACACCGACTATAGATAAGTGGGGCATCGGTCGATTCCCGAAGGGCTTTAACAGCGAAGACAGGGTCAACCTGGTTTACATAATAAACGAAATATTCGAGCGGTCAGCGAGGTGCATTGCCTGCAAGCTCTGCGGTATACTTGAAGTTACGGGAGCGGGAGCGTCGCGCCCTGTCTGTATTGCCGTTGACGGTTCACTGTTTACGGAAAGCAAACTGCTCAGACCCGAGCTTGAACGTTTCATGGATGTCTACGCGGGCGAAATTATGGGCAGACGCTATGAGTTTGTCACTGCCGATAATATGAGCCTTATAGGCACTGCCGTTGCCGTGCTGCTTGGCTGATAATATGAAAAAAGCATTTAATAAATTAATAATTCTGCTTCTGATGATGAGCCTTGTTTTGGCCGGGTGTACATCGCAGAGTGGGGAAGAGCGGGACGAGTCAAAGTTGCAGATTGTATGCACTAACTTTCCGGCATATGATTTTGCGCGTGAAATAGCAGGGGACAGGGCACAGATAAAGCTACTGATAAAGCCCGGCTCGGAGGTGCACTCATATGAGCCGACGCCAAAGGACATAATTGCTATTAAGGAATGCGACATGTTTATCTGTAACGGAGGTGAGTCCGAAGAGTGGGTCGAGTCGCTCATCTCCGATGACACCAACACTCTGCGTATGATGGACTGTGTTGAGACCATTGCCGAGAGCAATGAAGGCATATATGCCGCCGAGGCAGAAAACGGTGATGCAGAAGGAGACAACGGGGAAGAGCTCGATGAGCATGTCTGGACGACGCCAGTGAATGCCGCGAAAATCTGCTTTGAACTGTGCGATAAGCTGTGTGAGGTCGACTCCGAGAACGCAAACGAGTATATGCTCAATTATGAGATATACAATGCCAAGCTCATGGAGCTTGACATTGAGATACGCACAACTGTTATGAACGGTGTGAGAAAAACGCTCGTCTTTGCCGACAGATTCTCCATGCGGTATTTTACGCGTGAGTACGGCCTGGAATACTATGCCGCATATCCGGGATGTTCGTCGCAGACAGAACCGTCTGCGAAAACCGTGGCATTTCTGATTGATCATGTTCGTGAGGAAGGCGTACCTGCTGTCCTGTACATGGAATTTTCAAACGAGAAAATGGCAGATGTAATCTGCGAGGATACCGGCTGCAAAAAGCTTCCGTTTTATTCGGCGCACAGCGTCACGGCGCAGCAGTTTGAGGACGGGATTACATATCTTGACCTGATGCAGATGAACATCGAAACCCTGAAGGAGGCGCTTTACTGATATGGCACAGATAACATGTGAAAATCTGAGCTTTGCCTATGACGGCGAAACAGTGCTCAGCGATATAAATTTTTCGATAGATGAGGGTGCTTACCTGTGCATCGTCGGCGAAAACGGTTCGGGCAAGTCAACGCTTATGCGCGGACTTCTGGGATTGAAAGAGCCTTCTGCGGGGAAAATAACGCTCAACGGCATTAAATCAACCGAAATAGGATATCTGCCTCAGCAGACTCAGATTCAGCGCGACTTTCCGGCGTCTGTTCGTGAAGTGGTGCTCTCCGGCAGGCTAAACTCCATGCGCGGCAGAGCATTTTATAATTCTGCCGACAAGGTCGCCGCCGAGGAGAATATGGAGCGACTGGGCATCGAATCCATTGCAGACCGCTGTTATCTTGAGCTGTCGGGCGGTCAACAGCAGAGAGTCCTGCTTGCTAGGGCGATGTGCGCGACTAAAAAGTTGCTGCTTCTGGACGAGCCGGTAACCGGTCTTGACCCCGTAGCCGCAAATGAAATGTATAATGTCATAAAGCTGATAAATCTCTGTGACAGCACGAGCGTTATCATGATATCGCATGATATACACGCCGCGGTCAGGTATGCAACGCATATTCTGCACCTCGGGCGCAGTCAGCTTTTCTTCGGAACGACGGCGCAGTATCGCGAAAGTGATTTGGCGCGCAGATTTGTCGGGGGGTCAAGAATATGATAGAGCTGATAAAAGAAATGTTTTCATATCATTTCATGACCCGCGCCTTTGTAGTGGGAATACTGGTCTCTCTGTGTGCAGCTCTTCTGGGAGTGTCGCTTGTGCTCAAACGCTATTCCATGATAGGCGATGGCCTGTCGCATGTCGGATTCGGAGCACTGGCTATAGCCGCGGCGGCAAATATTGCCCCTTTGTATCTGGCTGTGCCGGTCGTCATCGCCGCGGCATTTCTGCTGCTGAGGATTAATCAGAACAGCAAGATTAAGGGCGACGCGGCCATCGCGCTTATATCGTCTTCCGCACTTGCCATAGGCGTAGTAACCGTATCACTTACAACAGGCATGAACACAGATGTATCAAACTACATGTTCGGCAGCATACTGTCGTTGAGCCATGCCGATGCGGTCCTGAGCGTCATACTCTCAGTGGTGGTTTTGCTCATGTATATTCTGCTCTATCCGCGAATATTTGCCATAACATTTGATGAAACCTTCGCCCGTGCAACCGGAACAAAGGCTCAGCTCATTAACAGCGTTATCGCGGTTCTCACGGCAGTGACGGTCGTTATCGGAATGCGCATGATGGGTGCACTGCTTATATCAAGCCTTATAATTTTTCCGGCCCTTACGGCAATGCGCCTTTGCCGCAGCTTCAAAAGCGTTGTTATATGCTCCGGCATTGTTTCCGTCGTGTGCTTTGTTATCGGCATGTCGGTGTCATATGCGTTTGAGCTTCCGTCCGGAGCCGCTGTTGTCATTATAAATATCATAGCTTTTGCGGCGTTTTCGGTAATTGCACTCCTCAAAAAAAGAAGCTGAAAGCAAAATATATGGATGAATAACCCACTTTCGCATGAACATTCACCAAAAAGTGAATATTATTCATGAAATAATCGACAAAATTTGAATAAAACGAATAATTTTGCAAATAATCCTTGACATAAATGAATATTAATGCTAATATATGCACCAACGTTAAGGACAACGCTTAAAACTCAGTATTAATTCTATGAGAGGTATTTAAAATGAAGAAGATTACAGCTCTTCTGCTCGCAATGCTTATGGTGTTTTCACTGTGCGCATGCGGCAGCAATACAGATGACAAAGATACCGGTGACGGCAGCACCGCAAAGGACTATTCG
This sequence comes from bacterium, assembly GCA_963590435.1. Classification (GTDB taxonomy): domain Bacteria; phylum Bacillota; class Clostridia; order Oscillospirales; family Oscillospiraceae; genus F23-B02. Next base: position 11,554 of record CAVAPG010000012.1, on the reverse strand, counting down.
TCCATGACTCTTGATGAGCTCAAGGCTGAGATTACGACGGTTGAGGAAGGCAAGCTTACCGTCGCCACCAGCCCCGACTTTGCTCCCTATGAGTTCTATGTGGCAGACGATGACGGCGAGTACGAGATCGTCGGCTTTGATATGGCTCTTGCTGAGCTGATTGCCGACAAGCTCGGTCTCGAGCTTGAAGTCGTCCCCATGGACTTTGACGGTACCATCAATGAGCTCGGCTCCAAGAAGGTTGACCTCGGTATGGCCGGATATTCTCCCGAACCTGATCGTGAAGGCCTTATGAACTTCTCCACCATATACTATACCGGCGGTCAGTCTTTTGTTTGTACCAAGGCAACTGCCGACAAGTTCCCCAGCCTTGAGGCTGCAAACAATGCTGATTACACTATCGGCGCACAGATTGGCTCCATCCAGGCTGACCTTGCAAAAGAGAATACCCCCGATGCAAATATTGTCGAAATGGCAAAGGTGACAGATATCGTTGCCGATATGCTTGCAGGCAAGATGGACGGTGCATTCATCGAGACAGCTGTTGCTGAGACCTATGCAAAGAACTATCCCGATCTGCAGGTCATCTACGATGTGCCCTACGATAAGGAAGGCAGTGTTGTAGGTGTCAATAAGGACAATGACGCTCTGCTGGCAGCGGTAAACCTCATTATTGAAGAGGCTATAGCCGACGGAACAATCGATCAGTATGTTGCAGATGCAAACGAGCTTGCATCCGGCGAGCACTTCATCCTCAGCGAGGGCAAGATTGTCGCAGACGATTGATTGGCCTATAATGCAATGAAAAAATAATTCTCCCCGGTACATTCCGGGGAGAATTTTCCCGTATTTGCAAACCCCTGCGCTATTATACCCCGAAAGGAAATCTGCTTAATGCTTACTTCTCTGATATCAAAAGAGGGCTTTCAGGCTGTCGAACGCTTCAAAGACATGTTCGTTGACGGACTTGTCTGCACGGTGTCGCTATCATTTCTGACCGTTGTTTTCGGTTTTATTCTTGCACTGTTTCTGGCGGCTATGCGTCTTTCAAGCTGGCGACCGTTCAAGGCCCTCGGCCTGGATAAGAACGGCCATCTGCGTGAGCAGGGCTTGTTATCTGCAATAAGCCGTTTCAGACCGGTGAACTTCCTTGCAAGCTGCTATGTTGAGGTTTTCCGTGCAACGCCTATGCTCGTTCAGCTTTTTGTTATCTATTACATGCTGTTTGCTAACATCACGTTGCCTAACTTCAAGCTCTTCGGAACGATACGTTTTGATCGCTTCCTGCCAGGCGTTGTTGCATTGTCATTAAACTCTGCCGCCTACCTTTGTGAAATCATTCGTTCAGGTATCCAGAGTATTGACGGTGGTCAGACCGAGGCTGCACGTTCTCTCGGCCTCACTCAGGGCCAGAATATGCGCTTTATTATTCTGCCTCAGGCTATAAAGAATATACTGCCTGCTATCGCAAATGAGTTTGTCACGATAATCAAGGAATCCTCGATTTGCTATACCATCGGTGTGCAGGAAATCATGTACGCAGTTGCAAGTGTCAAGGGTGCAACCTATCGTATTGCAGAGCCGCTTATTGTTGCTACACTCATCTACTTCTGCTTGACATTCCCCACATCTAAGATAATAGAATACTTTGAAAGGAAGATGAGCGTTGGTGACAGACGATAAACTTATACAGGTAAAAGACCTCAAGAAATATTATAAAAAGGGCATCATCAAAGCACTCGACGGTGTATCTGTCGATATTAACCGCGGCGATGTTATGGTTGTTATCGGCCCGTCCGGATCCGGCAAGTCAACGCTCCTGCGTTCGCTCAATTTGCTAGAAGAACCGACAAGCGGAAGTATTATTTTTGAGGGTGTGGATATAACCAGTAAGAAAATTGATATAAACAAGCACCGTCAGAAGATGGGAATGGTCTTCCAGCACTTTAACCTTTTCCCACACAAGACGATACTTGAGAACATGACTCTTGCACCCATTGAAGTGAAGAAAGTTCCGGAACAAGAGGCAAAAGCTAAAGCTATGCAGCTTCTTGACCGTGTAGGACTTGCCGACAGAGCCGACGCATACCCCATCCAGCTCTCCGGAGGACAGAAGCAGCGCATCGCGATTGTCCGCGCATTATGTATGGAGCCTGATGTTATGCTTTTTGACGAACCGACGAGTGCGCTCGACCCTGAGATGGTCGGCGAGGTTCTAGACGTTATGAAGGAGCTTGCTCATGAGGGCATGACGATGGTTGTTGTAACCCACGAGATGGGCTTTGCACGCGAGGTTGGCAACCGAGTGCTGTTCATGGCAAACGGAAAGCTCGTCGAGGAGGGGACGCCTGAGGATATATTTGAACATCCGCAGAGCGAACGACTCAAGGACTTCCTATCAAAGGTACTGTAATATGAATGTTGAAAAAATAAGGTTAAAAAAAGCAGCCATAGACTCAATCGAGTCTATGGCAAACTTCTACAAAAAAACGGCTGATGAGATATGGGATAACCCCGAGCTCTCGTTAAAGGAATATAAAGCCGCCGCACTTTACTGCAAAATTCTTCGTGAGCATGGCTTTGATGTGCGCGAAAAACTCTGCGGAATCGACACGGCTTTCTGCGGCTCATTTGGCAGCGGCAGACCGTACATCGGTGTCCTTGGCGAATTCGATGCGCTCTCCGGCTTGTCACAGGAGGCAGGCAAATGTAAAAAAAGTCCTATTATCCACGGCGGAAGCGGTCATGGCTGCGGACATAATCTCCTTGGCGTAGCATCGCTTGCCGCGGCATTTGCCGTAAAGAATTATCTTGAGAACAGCGGCAGCAGCGGCACCGTAATTTTCTTCGGATGCCCCGGGGAAGAGGGCGGAAGCGGAAAGGCATATATGGCGCGTGAGCGCATCTGGGAAAAGCTTGATGCAGCCTTCTGCTGGCATCCGTCTGATGTAAATCAGATAAAAACCTGTACGAATAATTCTTCGATACAGGTCCTGTATAAATTCAAGGGCGAAGCTGCCCACGCGGCAGCCTGTCCGGAGCTGGGACGGAGCGCATTGGATGCAGTGGAGCTTATGAACATCGGCGTTCAGTTTCTGCGCGAGCATATGAGCACGGACTGTCGGGTGCACTATGCAATATTAAATTCAGGCGGCGTGTCACCGAATGTCGTCCAAGCTGAGGCTGATGTCCTGTACATGACGCGTGCCAATAAGGTCAGGGATTGTATTGAGCTTCAAAAGCGCGTTGATAAGATTGCACAGGGCGCGGCGCTTATGACCGAAACAAGCTTCGAGCGCGTTTTCGTTGATGGCACTGCGGAGGTTTTGCCGAACTTCACGCTTGAAAAGCTGTTGTATGAAAACTTTGAAAAAATAGGTGTCCCTCGGTATACAGAAGAGGAGACGGCCTTTGCGTCCGAGCTTCGAAAAAGCTTCCCGGTGAGGAAAACACTTCCCGGCATCGGCCCACAGTTTGACCGGAGTATTGCCGACACAGTTGCTGAAAAGACGCAGAATATGAAAAAACCGTTAAACGACTTCCTAATGCCTTACTATTCGGGAACGGGCTTTGTCCCCGGAAGCAGTGATGTCGGTGATGTCAGCTGGCTTACTCCGGCAGCACAGATAGAAACGGTAACATGGCCGAGTTGCATGCCGGAGCATACATGGCAAACCGTTGCCTGCGGGAAGAGCTCCATTGCATATAAGGGTATGCTCTGTGCGGGCAAGGTGCTTGCGGCAACGGTAATTGACCTCATCGAATCGCCAGAGCTTTTAGAGACCGCGCGAGAAGAGTTCAAAACCCGTTCAAAGGACGGATATTCCTGCCCGATTGAAGACGGAGCGGTACCGCTTGCACTATAATTAACAAATTAGTCTTTTCTTTTCCGCTCTTGTGTGCTATACTGCAAGCGTTTATGCACATTGGAGGCATTTGAATGAAAAACAAGCTTTTGTTCGTCCTTGTACTGCTGCTCATAGCGGCTGCACTGCCGCTGACGGCCAGTGCCGAGCTTGCAATCAAGCCCGTTGCCGACCCCTGGGACGATCCGAATAATCAGATAGAAGACGGTGCACAGTATACGGCATATAACGAAGATGGGTATGTTGTCGCGTGGGAGACACCGGAGTGTGATGTCAGCGGGAGCTATATGCTGATTGAAAATGACACGACGCTGACCGTTGAATATCGTGTGAGCTACATGGGCGATGTGCCCTGGGGACATATCACGGTTGACACTGCAGACGGCGGAAGCTTTTCCGGCTGGGTACTTATGAGTGACCTGCTTGATTCTGACGGAAATCCTGCGGCGGTTGCACCTGTTGAGGTGCCTGACCATCCCACGATTGCTGATCCTACGCCGGAGCCGACAGAGAACACGGAAAATCCCGAAGCAACTCCGGCGCCGACAGTTCCCGTCCGTCCCGACCAGGCAATAAATATCAGCAGCACATACAACGGCGCTATCGTGTACACCTCACTGGCAATCGCCGCAGTCGCAATCGCCTTTGCCATCGTTGTACTTGTAAAACATAAAGCCTTAAATAAAAAAGGCGAATGAATAAAGTTTCATCAAAGACCTGACATTACAGATGTCGGGTCTTTGCTTATCCACGCAAAGTACGAGCCGATGGGAGAAATCCCGAAGAACGATTTTTTGCATGGTGTTACCGAAATGTTCTTGATTTTTATTAACTCAATCTCTATAATTGCTCTTGGTGGGGCAAAGTGGCGGAAAGTGTATTAATAGCCCATAAGAGAGGTGAGCGCGTTGACAGGGGAATATAGGCATAGTATTGACAGCAAAGGAAGACTTTTTATTCCTTCCAAGCTGAGAGATGAACTTGGTAATGTGTTCTACATAACTCTTTCAATGGATAAATGCCTTTCGGTTTACAGCGCGGAGAATTGGCAAGAGTTTTCAAATAAAGTAAATGCCATGAGCTATGTAAAGCAGCGCAAAATGCGCCCACTTTTTGCATATGCCGCAAAGTGCGAGCTTGACAATCAAGGCAGGACCTTGATTCCCGCACATCTTCGTGAGTACGCAAATTTAAGCAAAAATGTTGCCGTTGTCGGTTGCAATAATCATGCTGAAATCTGGGATGAAGAAAATTGGGTTAAGTTATCCGAAAACGAAATTAAACCCGAAAATATAGCATCGGTTATGGATGAACTGGAGTTTTAATATGTCAAATGAAGCAAAGCATGTCTCGGTTCTGCTCAACGAATGTATAGAAAATCTTAATATAAAGCCTGATGGAATATATGTAGATGGCACGCTCGGCCTTGGCGGCCATTCGGAGCAGATACTAAAGAAACTCGATTCCGGCAGACTGATAGGTATTGACAGAGATGAAACCGCCATAAGTCGCACCGGGGAAAGATTAAAACAGTATAAAGATAAAATGACGCTTGTACACGGGAATTTCTGCGACGTTGTGCAAATCCTCGATAATCTTGGCATAGATTCGGTTGACGGAATGCTGTTTGATCTCGGAGTATCATCTCCGCAGCTTGATGAGGCAGAACGCGGATTTTCCTATATGAATGATGCTCCGCTTGATATGCGCATGGATAACACAAGCAGCTTGACCGCATTCAATGTCGTCAACGACTGGGACGAGACGGAACTTATCAGAATTCTGCGCGATTTTGGTGAGGAGAGATATGCAAGGCGAATAGCATCGGCCATAGTAGCCTATCGCAGGCAAAAACCGATTAAATCAACGCTTGAGCTCGTAGATATAATTCGCTCTGCAATGCCTGCCGCAGCCCTGCGAGAGAAACAGCATCCGGCAAAACGAAGTTTTCAAGCAATCAGAATTGCTGTGAATGATGAGCTCGGTGCCGTAGATAAAATGATGAAAACCGCGCCGGATAAAATAAAGTCCGGTGGGCGTTTGTGCGTAATAAGTTTTCACTCTCTTGAGGACAGAATTGTGAAAACAGGCATTGCGGCAAGAGAAAACGGTTGTACATGTCCGCGGGAGGCACCGATATGCACCTGCGGATTTAAGCAGACTCTCAAGAATGTATACAGAAAGCCCATAGTCCCCGGCGAAGATGAACTGGCATCAAACCCGAGATCAAGAAGTGCAAAATTGCGTGTTGCGGAAAAGGTCTGAGTCTGTTAAAAGTTATAATTGAATGAAATCACAAATACTGCGCCGCACGCTTACAACTATGGCAGTGTGCGGCTCATTTGCGCGCGGGTAAAGTTTGCTTTACTCCGATTAAAGTATGGTGTATAATAAACAAACCGTAGAATGTAAATGAACGGGGTTGATTTTTTAAATGAAATTATCGAATTTGTTGAATAATGTAGATATAATCGAATGCAACGCACCTTCCGATTGCGAGATTAATGGAGTCAGTTATGATTCGCGTACAACAAAGCCCGGCGATATTTTCGTTGCGATTTCCGGGTTTGAAACCGATGGATATAAATATATACCCAGTGCCGTTAAGAATGGCGCAGTAGTTGTCTTGTCTGATAGAGTACCGCAGGTTGCAGTGCCGTATGTGCTGGTTAAAGACTGCCGCAAAGCATTGGCACTGTTAAGCTGCAATTTTTTCGGAAATCCGGCAGATGAAATGAAAATTATCGGTGTTACCGGCACAAACGGAAAAACAACCACCACATATCTTTTGAAGCATCTGCTTGAGGAGACCATTGGAGCTAAGGTCGGTCTTGTCGGTACGAACGGCAATATGATTGGCAATGAATTCATACATACTGAGCGAACCACACCCGAAAGCTTTGAGCTTCAGCAGCTTTTTGCGGAGATGAGGGACTCCGGATGCAGTCATGTTGTAATGGAAGTGTCTTCACACTCGCTTTCACTCAATCGCGTTGCAGGTATAGACTTTACCGTTGGAGCGTTTACAAACCTCACTCAGGATCATCTTGATTTTCATAATACAATGGAGGAGTATGCTTCGGCAAAGGCTCTTCTGTTTAAAAATTGCCGTTACGGATGCATCAATGTAGATGATGCATGGGCAACTGCTATGATGGAGAATGCAAAATGCAGTCTGCTTACATATTCGGCTGATGGCAAGAGTGCTTCACTTACGGCTGACAATATAAAACTGAGCTCGAAGGGCGTTTCATTTGATGCTCATTACGGAAACGAAACCGAGTCGGTGAGCCTTTCCATACCTGGTCGCTTTTCGGTTTATAACGCGCTTAATACAATCGCAATCGGACTTGCGCTTGGTATAAACCTCGATAAATGCGCTCAAGCAATGAAAAGCGCGAAGGGCGTCAAAGGACGAATGGAGCTTGTTCCGACTGATGGAGATTATACGATAGTAATTGACTATGCTCATACCCCTGATGCCCTTGAGAACGCGCTTAAAGCACTCAAAGCAGAGCATAGCGGCAGACTTGTCGCTCTTTTCGGCTGCGGCGGTGACAGAGACAGAACCAAACGCCCGATAATGGGTGCTATAGCAGCCGATAATGCTGACTTTGTTATTGTTACGAGCGATAATCCGCGCACGGAGGAACCACAAGCAATAATAGATGAGATACTTGTCGGCCTTGAAGGTAAAAGAACCGAACATATTGCAATATGTGATCGCGCAGAAGCGATTAAATGGGCAATTGACAACCATATGCCGAGTGATGTAATATTGCTTGCCGGCAAAGGACATGAGGATTACCAGGTAGTCGGTCACGAAAAGCATCACATGGATGAGAGGGAAATAGTCGCCGAGCACATAGAGAAGAGGAATGGAAGATGACGCTTAAATTAACTCTCGCATTGGTCATGGCATTTATAACGGCGGTAATAGTCGGGAAGTTTTATGTCCCATGGCTCAGAAAAATTAAAGCAGGGCAGGAGATAAAGGAAAACGGACCGACATGGCATATGTCAAAGTCCGGTACGCCTACGATGGGCGGTGTCATCTTTATAAGCTCATGTACGCTCGTCTGCCTTACTGTTGGTTTTGAGTCAATGCGCAACGGTGATTTTAAGCATATCTTCGTTCTTATATTCGCATTGGTTTTCGGTGCAATCGGTTTTTTGGACGATTGGGAAAAATTGCGCAAAAAGCAAAACCTCGGCTTAAGTGCAAAGGCCAAGTTTCTCCTCCAATTGGTTGCGGCCCTTGTTTTTGTCCTGCTTTTGAGCAAGATGGGTTATATTTCAACTCATCTTTATATTCCTTTTTGGAACATTGAGGTTTATATTCCCGAAGCCATATATTTTGTTCTTGCTGCCTTTATAATAGTCGGAACCGTTAACGCAGTGAATATAACCGATGGCGTGGATGGCCTTGCCAGCGGAACAAGTATACCTGTTTGCCTGTTTTTCGCCGCAGTCAGCTTCTTGTGGGGAGATAAATATATGTCGCTTGGCATATTCGCATCAGCCCTTCTGGGCGGCCTGATGGGTTTCCTCGTGTATAATTTTAATCCTGCAAAGGTTTTCATGGGCGATA
>CAVAPG010000012.1:0-3087 GCA_963590435.1 bacterium | reverse complement strand
CTGTGGAACCTGCACCCCGCGCGCGTGTTCATGGGCGATACGGGATCGCTGTTTCTCGGCGGAGCAATAGCAGCACTTGCTTTTGCTTACGATATGCCGCTTATTCTCATAACCCTCGGAATTATTTTTATAATAGAAACCCTTTCGGATATCATTCAGGTAGGATATTTCAAGGCAACACACGGAAAACGTATATTTAAAATGGCTCCGTTCCATCACCACCTTGAGATGGGCGGCTGGACGGGCAAAAAGTGGAAAGAAAAAGAACTTTTTGCGCTTTTCACTTCCGTATCACTTGTTTTTGCAATAATTTCATTTATTGGAATATACAATCGCTTCCGCTTCTGAAGACCGAAACAGCTACTAATCTGATAAGAGGAATAGGCATGAGAATTATTTTTGCCTGCGGCGGAACTGCGGGACACATTAATCCTGCTCTTGCAGTTGCCGGAAGAATTAAAGAAATTGTCCCTGACAGCGAGTTCTTATTCATCGGCGCTGTTGGGCAGATGGAGACCGACTTGGTGCCGCGAGCCGGATACAAAATTGAAACGGTTCGGGTCAGAGGCCTTAGCAGAGAGAAGACTGTGGGCGGATTTTTGCATAATCTGAGCGCGGCGTGGCATTTGTTGAAGTCTACCATCAAAGCAAAAAAGATCATCAAACAGTTTAAACCCGATGTGGTCGTAGGGACAGGAGGCTATGTTTGCTTCCCGGTTTTGAAGGCCGCCTCTCTTCTCGGTATACCGACTGCTGTGCATGAGAGCAATGCTGATCCCGGCCTCACCACGAAAATGCTTTCCGGAATAGTAGATGTCATAATGCTCGGATTTGAAGAAAGCCGAAAGCATTACAGAAACCCCGAGAAAACAGTTGTTACCGGAACTCCCGTGCGCGGAGAGTTTGCATTGTATTCAAAGTCAGATGCGAAGGCTCAACTCGGTATACCGGAAAATAAGCCGCTTATCGTTTCCGTTTGGGGATCACTGGGCGCAGAAAACATGAATGATGTTGTCTGCAATATAATTGAACTCGCCGGCGAAAAACCGGAGTTTGCACTCATCCATTCGGCCGGAGTAGAAGGCTATGCCGAAATGGCCGAACACCTGCGCACGAGTGCACCTGACTGCAAAGAACGCGGCATGGATGTTAGAGAATATATATACGATATGCCGAGGGTTATGGCTGCCGCGGATGTTGTCATGTGCCGTGCCGGAGCATCCACGATCTCTGAGCTTACTTACATGCACAAGCCTGCAATCTTTGTACCGTCGCCATTTGTTACGAACAACCATCAGTTCAAAAATGCCAAGGTAGTTGAAGAAGTGGGCGGTGCCTTGATATTTGAAGAAGGTAAATTCGCCCCGAAAGAGCTTTATGATGCCGTGATGGATATTTTGAGCTCCCCGGAGAAGATCGAATGTATGTCAAAAGCAATGGAAAGGCTTGCAAAACCTGAGGCGACAGACGCAATCTGCAATGAGATATTCAAGCTGTGTCCCGATTCAATGGAGTTGAATAATGCCGAATAATTACGATTATTATCAGAAAAAAGAAGATCCCTATAAACCGAAATTCAAGCGTCGCGTGAATGGGCCGTTAACTTTTTTCCTTGTGATAGTTGCTCTTATTTTTATAATGAGCGTGTTTTTCAAGGTCTCACGCATAGAAGTTGAAGGAAACTCAATCTACACAGATGATGAGATTATTGAAGCATCCGGTATTACGACGGGTGATAATCTTTTTTTCATAAACGGAATTGCGGCAGGAAGCCGTGTTGCGGTCAAACTGCCTTATATAGATTCTGTCCAAATTAACAGAGGCTTGCCGAATCTTGTAACAATAAAGGTTACGGAAAGCAAAGCAGTTGGCTATGTGACTGTCGATGATGAACTTTGGTCAGTGAGCAGCGACGGTAAGTTTTTGAGCGAAATCAGTGAGGATGACAGCGGATATATTGCCTCGATAAGCGGAATAAGCGTTTCAGATCCCGCAACCGGTGAACATATAAAAGCCGCGTCAGGCGAGGAGTCAAAGCTCACCTATCTGACGGATATTCTTTATCAGATTCAGGCTCGTGGCATGTACGGAAAAGTAACGGCAATTGATATGAGTGATGTCAGCAACCCGACATTTGAGTATGACAGCAGATTTCTCGTGAAGCTCGGAGCAATGGATGACACGGAATATAAATTCGGCAAGTTGCTTTCGGCGGTGGATCAGTTGACAGCTGACGATGCGGGAACGCTTGACCTGTCAACCGGCGACAAAGTCGTTTTTAACCCGAATTAATACTTTGTTTACATAGCCGGGTAAAAAGCTATTGACCTGGCGTCAAAAAAGTTATAAAATGTTACATATCGCGAAAAACGGCTATGGTGTATAGCCATGCCTTCTAAATAAGAATATTGGAGGAAACAAAATGGATTTCAAAGCCGAAGCAGGCCCCGAAAATGTCGTAACCATAAAGGTCGTCGGTATTGGCGGTGCCGGCAACAACGTAGTAAATAGAATGGTGAAGTCCGGAACTCAAGGCGTTGAGTTCATTGCTGTAAACACGGATAAACAGGCATTGGCAGTTTCCAATGCCGATCAGAAGATTCAGATTGGCGAAAAGCTGACCCATGGTCAGGGTGCCGGTTCCGATCCTGAGGTGGGCAAGAAGAGCGCCGAAGAGAGCCGCAATAATATTGCAAAGTCAGTAGAGGATGCCGATATGGTGTTCATCACGGCAGGCATGGGCGGCGGTACCGGTACGGGTGCTGCTCCGACTGTTGCAGACATTGCACGTGAGGCAGGCATACTTACCGTCGGCGTTGTCACCAAGCCGTTCAAATTCGAAGGCAAGCGCCGTATGGATCAGGCAAACGAAGGCATCAAGGAGATGCTCGGCAAGGTTGACTCTCTGCTGATAATACCTAATGACCGTCTTAAATATGCAACCGATCAGAAGGTTACTCTTGCAAACGCGTTCGAGATTGCCGACGATGTCCTTCGCCAGGCAGTTACAAGTATCTCCGATCTTATTAAGAATACCGGATTTATTAACCTTGACTTTGCTGATGTTACCTGCATTATGAAGAATGC
>CAVAPG010000011.1:0-26618 GCA_963590435.1 bacterium | reverse complement strand
TATGGCAACCCCTCAGTCACCTATGGTGACAGCTCCCCTTACACAGGGGAGCCAAGGACGTGGACATTACTTATGCCTCGCTGTTTCACAGAGGGGCCAAGGATTATAGATTTTGCATTAGCCGACCTATTTTACGGTGGAGCCAAGGGCGTGGTTTCTACGATTGACGATTTGTTTATCTACAGCACAAGAAGCTGTGGACAAACCCCTCAGGCTGATGTGCATTTGGTCTTTTAATTGCGGAGAGAATGTGATAAAATAAATTGCAATTTTGTCACATGGATAGGAAAAACAAATGATAAGATTTTACAATGGGCGCGTTCTGAGCTTTGAACACGGCGCACATATATCGGAAGCCGAGGTCTGGACGGACGGCGGCAGAATAAGCTATGTCGGTTCCGCACCGCAGACGCTGCCGGAGTTTGAACGGCAGATAGACCTTCGCGGCGATCTGCTCATTCCGGGATTTAAGAATGCCCACACGCATTCGGGGATGACATTCCTGCGCTCACTTGCCGATGACATGCCCCTTGACAGATGGCTGAACGACCAGGTCTGGCCGAGGGAAGCGCGACTGAGTCCCGACGGGCTTTATGTTATGACGCGCCTTGCCGTCATGGAGTATCTTTCAAGCGGAATAACAAGCTGCTTTGACATGTATTTTCACAACGATGCCTTCGTGCGCGCATGCGTTGACTCCGGATTTCGTGCGGTGCTGTGCGGCGATATGAATAATTTCGACAGTGACTACACCCTGCTTGAGGATAAGTTCCTGCGCTATAACAAAACTCACGAGCTGATATCCTACAGGCTCGGCTTTCACGCGGAGTACACAACGAGCATGGAGCGCATGCGCTTTGTCGCCGACCTTGTCGAAAAATATAAAGAGCCCATGTTTGTCCACTCATCCGAAACATACGCCGAGGTGCAGGGCTGCATTGAGCGCTACGGCGTGACGCCGACCGTTCTTTTCGATAAGCTCGGCATGTATAACTACGGCGGCGGCGCGTTTCACTGCGTGCATATGAGCGATGAGGATATTGATATATTCAGACGCCGCGGCCTTACGGCAGTGCTCAATCCGGCATCGAACCTCAAGCTGGCAAGCGGCATTGCACCGGTAAAACGCTTTATCGATGAGGGCATCGCCCTTGCAATAGGTACAGACGGAGCAGGCTCGAACAACGCGCTGGATATGTTCCGCGAGATGTATCTTGTAAGCGTTCTCGCCAAATACCGCGAAAATGACGCCTCTGCCGTGGACGCGTCAAAGGTGCTTGAAGCCGCCTGCGTCGGCGGAGCGAGAGCTATGGGACTGACCGATTGCGACGGCATCGCAGTCGGGAAAAAGGCCGACCTTGCGGTCATAAATCTACGCCGCCCGAATATGCGTCCGCTCAATAATATAGCCAAGAACATAGTCTATGCCGGCAGCAAGGAAAATGTCCGCCTTACGATGGTAAACGGGCGTATTTTATACGAAAACGGCGAATTTTTCATCGGCGAGGATGCTGACAGAATTTATGAGGAAGCTCAGAAGATTACGGAGACGATTACACAGTGAGAGAAATTGACCTTCATGTTCACACATGCATATCCGACGGCTCGGAAACGCCGACGGATACGGTTAAATACGCAAAGCAGCTCGGTCTGCGCGCCATTGCGATAACCGACCACGACAGCGTAGGCGGCGTCGCCGAAGCACAAAAGGCAGGGCAGGAGATAGGACTCGAAGTCATCGCCGGTATGGAGCTTGGCTGCGGCTGGTACGGCAGAGAGGTGCATATGCTCGGCTACGGGCTTGATATACATTCCGATAAGCTGCCGCCGGTGCTTGACTGGATAGTCAGCGACCGGTATGAGCGCAACAAAAAAATGTGCGATATGTTCGCACAGGACGGAATATTCATCGACCTTGACGAGCTTCAGGCTCAGCACCCAGGCTCGACCATAGGCAGACCGCATTTTGCCCTGCAGCTTGTTGAAAAGGGACTGGCCGTGAGCGTTCAGGATGCCTTCGAGCGTTTGCTTGACCCCGGCTGCAAATATTATATGCGCCGCCATTTTCTGACCGTCGAGCAGGCAGCCGAGCTTATCCGAGCTGCCGGAGGCAAGCCCGTTATCGCGCACCCGAGACAGTACAGGCTCACGCCCGAGCGTTTCACCGAGCTTATGGAACGCGCACAGGCATGCGGCGTTGCGGGGCTAGAATGCTATTATTCCGGCTACGGACCCGATGTCGTCGCGCAGTATCTTGCCGCCGCCGAAAAATACGGCTTTTGCGCAACCGCAGGCAGCGACTGGCACGGCAGAAACAAGCCTCATATCCACCTCGGACGCGGCATAAACGGCGAGCTTGCCGCACCGTATGAGCTGCTGGAAAAGTTAAAAGAGCATGAGTGAGGTATACTAAACACGGGCAAAATTATAAAAATAAATTTTTTCTCGAAAAAAGTTTAATTAAAGTGAAATATAATCGCAGTTTCTCCGTCTCTATAGTCAGATGGCTTAATCAGCCACCCCCTAAAAATTATGGAAGGAGAACTATTATGGAAAACACCGCAATTACAATGCCCGAAACCGACGATGTCCTGAAGGGACTCGGCATGCTGGTAGCACTTAAGTGGTTCATCAAGATCTTCATCTTCTGATCACAGACATTAGCAAACCGCTGATCCCCCTCGGCGGTTTGCTGTATTAAACGTAAACTTAAGGCGGGAAATACCCACCACGCAAGACCGGCGAAAGCCGGACAATGAAAAAATATTAAAAGGAGAATTATCATGATAGACGAGAATATGCAGTATCCTCAGGTCGGCGGCGAAGTCCTTAAGGGCCTCGGCATGCTGGCAGTTTTAAGACTCTTACTGCACATCATTTTCTGATTCGAATTAATTTAATAATTAATAATCAAAACCTCCGGCTAAGCCGGAGGTTTTGATTTTGCTGTCTATAAGGCTCGGGAGCGGATTTTGCATATCACTTAAAAGTCAGACGGTATTTTTTCAGCATATAAGCCGGGAAATAAGACTGCTTTGCCTGACGCAGGCCTTCATCGCCGACATCGTCTTCGCGGTTTATATATCTTATGCCGCATTTTTCAAGCTCCGTTTTCGCAAACAGGCAGTTTATCATCTGAAATGCGCCTTTATATTCGCGCTTTGCCTTTTCAATATGTACGATGAGCGTGTCGCCCATTGCCTCGCCGATGCAGAATGCGGCTATGTCATCTCCGTTGCAGAGCGCATATCCCGTGCAGCCGTAGTCCTCGATATTCCCGAGCATCTCACGGGCGTGCTCGTTTTCGTAAATCGCAAGGTCACTGAGCGGCGCGTCTGCCCAGTCGTGTGCACAGCACTCGGCTATGCGCGAAGCATTTTCGGCGCTTATAGGAACAAGCTCGCAATCGGGATAGAGCTTTTCAAACTGGTGGATTAAATTTCTCTTCTTGCTGTATTTTTTCCCTGCAAGATACGCCAGATCTTCGGCATTGTATATGTAGTCGGCAATGTCCGGCTCTTCGACAGCGGAAAAATCAAAGGCTTCGCTCAGCTCATCGAGTGCGCCTTCGGGAACAAGACTCATCGTAAGAGATCCGCTTATGCTCCTGCGCAAACGCTCAACACGCTCGCACAGGCTTCCACTGCCGAGCGGGAGCATATAGTCATATCCGTTGCCGTGGCGCGATGCTTCACGCATGAACAGAACCCCGTCCTCCACGGCATATTCATATTCGAATTTTTCCGCCCACATGAAAACACCGAGCACGGAGTAATCGCACGAACGGTACTGCGCATGCAGGTACGGACGCACGGCGGCAAGATCCGAAAATTCTACTTTCTTGAAATCCAAGGGAGAGATACCTCTTTTCGCAATATGCGTCATTATAGCATATCCGTCAAGGATATAACAAGTGACTGCAAAAACTAAAAAAAGACTCAAAAAGCAATATCGAAAGCTTTCTTTATTCACAATTATGTGTTACAATCTATTTTGTAAAATTATCTGAATTAACGAAAGGCATTTTAATATGGGCTTCTTCAGTAAACTTTTCGGCAGCCATACCGATCATGAGCTTAAAAAAATATATCCGATTGTAGACAAAATTGAAGCGCTCGAGCCGCAGATGCAGGCGTTGAGCGATGCCGAGCTGCGAGCAAAAACGGCAGAATTTCAGAACCGCTATGACAACGGAGAAGATCTTGATTCCATGCTGCCGGAGGCTTTCGCCGCAGTGCGTGAGGCTGCATGGCGTGTTCTCGGAATGAAGCCGTTCCGCGTTCAGCTCATCGGCGGCATTGTTCTTCATCAGGGACGTATAGCCGAGATGAAGACCGGTGAAGGCAAAACCCTTGTCGCTGTTATGCCGGCATACCTCAACGCAATCACCGGCGACGGCGTGCATATAGTCACGGTTAACGACTACCTGGCAAGGCGTGACAGCGAGTGGATGGGCAAGGTTCACAGATTTATGGGTCTGGATGTCGGTCTTATAGTTCACGGACTTGACAACGAGCAGCGCAAGGCGGCCTATGCCGCGGATATTACCTACGGCACGAACAACGAGATGGGCTTTGACTATCTGCGCGACAACATGGCTATATATAAGGAAAACCGCGTTCAGCGCGGACACGCTTTTGCAATCGTCGACGAGGTTGACTCGATCCTTATCGATGAAGCAAGGACGCCGCTTATTATTTCCGGCCAGGGCGATGAGAGCACCGATCTCTACCGTCAGGCAAATGATTTCGTTGTCGGACTCAAGAAAAAGGTCTATGCGTCCACGGACTCAAAAGAGGAAGAGGACGAGAATATCGATGCCGACTATATAGTCGATGAAAAGGCGCGCACGGCAACGCTTACGGCACGCGGCATCGAAAAAGCGGAACGTGCATTCGCCCTCGATAACTATGCCGATATCGAAAATTCAACGCTTACGCACCATATCAATCAGGCACTGCGCGCCCACGGCATTATGAAACGCGATATAGATTATGTCGTCAAAGACGGCGAGGTGCTCATCGTCGATGAATTCACCGGCCGTATCATGCTCGGCCGCCGCTACAGTGAAGGACTGCACCAGGCTATCGAGGCAAAGGAGCATGTCAATGTCCAGCGTGAGAACAAGACCCTCGCAACGATTACATTCCAGAATTACTTCAGACTCTATGACAAGCTCTCCGGTATGACCGGTACCGCTGTCACGGAGGAAGAGGAGTTTGCGTCTATCTACAAGCTCGATATAGTCGAAATTCCGACCAACAAGCCCGTCGCGCGCATTGACCAGCCCGATGTGGTCTACAAGACAGAAGCCGGAAAGGACCGCGCGATAATAGAACAGATAATAGCCTGCCATGAAAAAGGTCAGCCGGTACTGGTCGGTACAATATCCATTGAAAAG
Source organism: bacterium (assembly GCA_963590435.1). Taxonomy (GTDB): domain Bacteria; phylum Bacillota; class Clostridia; order Oscillospirales; family Oscillospiraceae; genus F23-B02. The sequence continues at coordinate 21,217 of CAVAPG010000011.1, read as the reverse complement.
AGCGAATATCTCTCAAAGCTGCTCAAGGCGCGCGGAATAAAGCACAATGTCCTTAACGCCAAGCACCACGAAAAAGAGGCTGAGATTGTCGCACAGGCAGGCAAGCTCAACGCCGTAACCATCGCAACAAACATGGCAGGCCGCGGCACCGATATTATGCTCGGCGGCAATGCCGAATATCTTGCCAAAAACGATCTGCGCAAGGCAGGCTTCTCGGAAGAGGTTATAGCCGAGGCAACAGGCTATGCCGAAACGGACAATGATGAAATTCTCAATGCGCGTGCGCTGTTTGCGGAAAAGCTCAAGGAGCACAAGGCAGTGTGCGATGAGGAGGCAGAAAAGGTAAAGGCAGTCGGCGGACTGTTCATCCTCGGCACGGAACGCCACGAATCACGCCGTATAGATAACCAGCTGCGCGGTCGTGCAGGACGCCAGGGCGACCCGGGCGAGAGCCGCTTCTATATCGCACTGACCGATGATGTCATGCGCCTGTTCGGATCCGAACGCATGACCAATATGATGGATTCCCTCGGCGTCGATGAGGACACACCGCTTGACCACAAAATGCTGTCGAATGCTATTGAGCAGGCACAGAAAACCGTTGAGAGCCGCAACTTCCAGACGCGTAAGAGCGTGCTCGAATACGACGATGTTATGAACCAGCAGCGCAATATCATCTATGATGAGCGGCGCAAGGTGCTTGACGGCGAGGATCTTCGCGAGCATATAAACAAGATGGTCTATGACTTCATCTCCGGTTCCGTCAATGACGCACTGCACGGCGGCACAGCGGAAAACGACGAGCATCTGTCAGAGGTCCTTGCGCCGTTTGAAAAGCTGTTCCTGCCCAAGGGAGCAATAAAATCGGAAGACTTCAAAAATGCACCGAAGGCGCAGGAAATTATCGACCGCGTGTATGATATTGCCGAGCAGGTATACAATAAGCGCGAGGAGGAGTTCGGAACCGCTCCGGACGGTCAGCCCATCATGCGCGAGATTGAGCGCGTGGTAATGCTCCGCGTTGTCGATGAATACTGGATGGATCACATTGACGCAATGGCAGAGCTCAAGCGCGGCATAGGCCTGCGCGGATACGGCAATGTCAAGCCCATCGATGCGTATAAGCGCGAAGGCTTCGATATGTTCGAAGCAATGATAAACGGCATCCGCGAGGAGACGGTCAGAAGAATCTACACCATACGCATTCGCAAGGAGCAGACAATTGAACGCAAGGCTGTTGCTAAAAATATGGCGGCAAATGTCGGCGGCGAGGCACCGAAGAAAAAGCCTATAAAAAAGGCCCCGAAGCCCGGCCGCAATGATCCCTGCCCCTGCGGAAAAATGAAAGCTGACGGCTCACGCAGACTTAAGTATAAGGAATGCTGCGGCAGAAACGAATGACGGAGAGATTAAATGGCATTTACCGAAAACAGGCAGCTCGGCTGCGTGTATATGACATCCGATAAAATAAGCACTGTGCATATGTTCACAACGCGGATAGGCGGTGTGAGTAAAGGCGTTTTTTCCTCATGGAACCTCGGAGCGGGCAGGGGAGACGACGCAGATGCACTGAGCGAAAACTATCGCCTTGCAGGTGAGATTATGGGCTGCGGTAAAGACGATTTCGTTGTCACAAAGCAGGTCCACGGCAAAAAAGTGCATTCGGCGTGTGAAAGCGACAGATATACCGTCGGTTCGGATAAACGAATCGAATGCGACGGGTTTGTTACGAATATTAAGGGCTTGCCCTTGATGATTTACATTGCCGACTGCGTTCCCGTTTTGCTCCATGACCCCGAAGCAGAGGTGATAGCGGCGGTTCATTGCGGATGGAAAAGCAGTGTTCAGGATATTCTCGGCGAGGCTGTGGATAAAATGCGGAAGCTCGGAGCACATCCGGAGCATATCCGAGCGGCAATAGGCGCGAGCATCGGAAAGTGCTGCTTTGAATGCGATAACGATGTTCCGGATGCGGTTGAGCGGTATCTTAACGGAGAGACGGACGGCCTTTTCGAAAGAAAGCCGAACGGAAAAACACATGTCGATCTTCGCGGTGCAAATGCACGCAGGCTCGTTCAGCTCGGCCTCAAGCGCGAGAACATAGACATCTCCGATGAATGCACGATGTGCCTTCCGGAAAAATACTGGTCGCACCGCGCTACAAACGGTGTTCGCGGCAGTATGGCGGCGGCAATAATGCTTTGAGATATTTGAGGTATAGGTATAATAATGTCTGATAAGAAAAGAATAATTTCATTCATCCTTGCCCTGCTGTCGGTTTTATCACTCGCATCATGCGGCTCGTCCGATGACGATGATGACGACTATGTCAAGGGCAAAAGCGCCGGAACAGAGCTTGGACAGACTGCGGCGGCGGACGATATTTTCACGCTCAACTGCAATAAGAGCTACAGTATGAATCCGCTTATTGCGACAAATACGAATAATCAGCTTGTATGCTGTCTGGTTTATGAAAATATAGTCGAGGTTGACAACAACTTTGAGGTTCAGCCCAATGTCGTAAGCGAGTGGTCGTCGGAGGACGGCTCGAGCTGGACGCTGAAGGTGGCGTCCGGGCACACATTCCATAACGGCGCTCAGCTTACCGCAACCGATGTGGCATATTCAATCCAGATTGCAATGAGCAATGACCGCTATAAGGCCAGACTCAGCTGTGTTTCCGGATGCTCGGCAACGGACTCGGAAACGGTAGTCGTCAATCTCACGAAGAAAAATATGATGTTCCCTGCGCTTCTGAGTATTCCCGTTATCCAGTACGGCACCGGAAACCAGACATATCCCGGCGGTTCGGGACCGTATGAATACGCGTCCGACTATAACAGCCTGACCGTGTTCAGCAAATATAAAAATGCGGCAACACTGCCTGTCAAGACCATATATCTTAAGGAATACAGCGGAACCGAGGAGACGATATCCGCCTTTGCCGATTCTCTTATCGATCTCGTCCTGAATGATCCGAGCTCGAGCACGAATATAGGCTACGGCAGCGCGAATGATATCCGCAGCTATAATACGACCAACATGCACTATATCGCGCTCAATACTTACAGCAACGATTTTTCAAATGATGCCCTGAGATTTGCGATGAACTATGCATTCGACAGAGACTATATCGTCGATCAGCTCGGCGGCTATGCGGCTTCGGCAAACCTGCCGATAAATCCCGCCAGCAGTCTGTATAATGACAATTATGCATCGCAGTTTAACTACGGGTTGAATAAAGTTCAGGAAATGCTCACCAACGCCGGAATGAAGGACTACGACAATGACGGCTATCTCGAATTCCAGAGCGGTGACACTCTTGTAGAGGTCGATCTGAGCTTCCTCGTTTACAGTGGAAGCACCGTGAAGGTCAACGCCGCGAAGAACTTTGCGGAAGATATGCAGAGCATAGGCCTGCAGGTGACGGTCAATAAGCAGGACTGGGATAATTACGAAAAGCTGCTCGAGGCCGGAAATTATGACTTGTGCTATTGCGAGGTGCGACTGGGCGCTGACTTTGACCTGAGCAGACTGCTCTCGTCGGGCGGAGCTTTGAACTACAGCTCGGTCAGTGACTCACAGCTTGATGATCTTATTTCGTCATATCTGGCCGCCGGCGACGATGACCGTCAGACTGCCTGCGACAATATGTGCGCCTATATCGCAAACAAGGCATATATAATTCCGCTTGTCTTTGAAAGACATCAGCTTATAAGCCACAGAGGGGTTGTCGAGGGCGCAAAAGCAAACGAGAATAATCCACTGTATAAAATCGAAAACTGGACAATTGAAATTGAAAATGTGAAGACAACAGACGAATCGGATTAAATTGAGAAACGGAGAGGTGTCTTATGACTGATAAGGAGCTTTTGGCGATCGCGAGAGAGGCGTCCGGCAGAGCTTATGTTCCTTATTCCAAGTTCGCAGTTGGCGCGGCGCTGGAATGCCGTGGGGGACGGGTATTCACAGGATGCAATGTTGAAAATGCCGCACTCGGCGACACGATATGTGCAGAGCGCACTGCCTGCGTGAAGGCAATAAGCGAAGGCTATCGCGATTATGTTCGGCTTGCTATTTATGCCGAGAGCCAGAATTACTGTATGCCGTGCGGCTCGTGCCGTCAGTTCCTGTCTGAATTCAATGACGGCGAGCTGGAGATACTCTGCTGCAAGGCCGACGGAAGATACGTCAGCTACAGGCTTAAGGAATTGCTCCCCTTTACATTTAATTATTAATATGGAGCTTGAACAACTGCGGGCCTTTGTCGCGGTGGCAGAGGAAAAAAGCTACACTAAAGCCGGGGAGCGGCTGTATATGAGCCACTCAACCATGTCGCGCGCCGTGTCGGCTCTTGAAGACGAGTTCAGAGTGCGTCTGATATGCAGGGATAACCATGTCGCGGGACTCACACCCGACGGCGAAAAGTTATATGAAATGGCGAAGGAACTACTCAATATGGCCGATAAAATCGGCGAAAATATGAAATTGGTCTGATTTCACAAAAAACGCCGCTAAATTTCTGCAAAAATCACAAAACTCCCTCTTGACACCAAGGGGGAGTTTTGGTATTCTATTTAAGCGCCTGTGCGTTGCTGACGGGCGTGCTATGCGATGAAGCGGGAGATTGCTCGCAAGGCGAGGTAACTTCCGTGGAGTATGTCCGGTACCGATGCCATTTTTGGTACATAATCGGGCGGCTGAAGCGTACTGCACATGGTGTATATCGCCTGTACGGTATCAGACCGGCTCATGAAGGCCGGTTTGTTTTTCGGACAGGGTCTGATACACATGGCTGAGTGTGCAAATAATTGCTTCATCCGTACGGGACACAAGGCGATCCCAATGACGCCAAAAAACTGTACGAAAAGGAGAAAAAACAATGGCAAACAAGAACATGATCCGCATCAGACTCAAAGCCTATGATCACCAGCTGATCGACAAGGCCGCAGAAACCATCGTTGAAGCTGCAAAGCGCACCGATGCACAGGTTTCCGGTCCTATCCCTCTGCCCACCAAGACCGAGATTGTCACGATCCTCCGCGCTGTTCATAAATATAAAGACAGCCGCGAGCAGTTCGAGCGCCGCACTCACAAGCGCTTGATTGACGTGATGAATCCGACTCAGAAGACGGTTGAGGCTCTTATGTCCCTCGAGCTGCCTGCAGGCGTTGAGATTGAGATCAAGCTCTGAGCATTACCCCGTAAACCCAAGTCAACAACCCATAGTCCGTAACTTGCGAATGCGGACGGGTTAAGTTGCCAGCCTCTGGCTGCAAGCTAAGCGAGGCAACCAATAACCAAAGGAGGAAATATCTAATGAAGAAAGCCATTATCGGCAAGAAGGTCGGCATGACGCAGATCTTCGACGAAATGGGCAAGGTCATCCCCGTGACCGTCATTGAAGCAGGTCCCTGCGTCGTGACTCAGAAGATGACCGTCGAAAAGGAAGGCTATTCCGCCGTCCAGCTCGGTTACGAAGAAGTTTCCGAGAAGCACATCTCCAAGCCCGAAGCCGGCCACCTGAAGAAGAACGGCCTCGGCATGCTCAAGCATCTTAAGGAGTTCAAGCTCGAAAACGCAGCAGAGCTTAACGTCGGCGACGTCCTGAAGGCAGATGTCTTCGCAGCAGGCGATAAGGTCGATGTTACCGGCACCAGCAAGGGTCACGGCTACGCAGGCGTTATCAAGCGTCACGGCGCACAGCGCACCCCCACCAGCCATGGCGGCGGTCCTGTTCATCGTCACGCAGGCTCTATGGGTTCAGGCACCGACCCCAGCCGTATCTTCAAGGGCAAAATCGGCGCAGGCCACATGGGCGTAGATCAGGTCACCGTTCAGAACCTCGATGTTGTTCAGGTAGACCCCGAGCTCAATATGATTGTTATCCGCGGCGCTATCCCCGGCCCCAAGGGCGGCCTTGTTTATGTAAAGAGCACCGCAAAGATTGCTCCCGTCAAGAAGGGCGAGGGCGCTGGCATCAGCCTCAACCCGCAGAAGGCATCTGCTCGTGTCAATCCGCAGAAGGCTTCCGCACGCAACAAGTAAGGAAAGGAGAGTATCTTAAATGCCTACTACTAATGTATACAACATGGCAGGTGAGAAGGTCGGCGAGATCGAGCTCTCCGCAGCCATCTTCGGCATTGAGCCGAACAAGTCTGTCCTGCATGACAGCGTCAAGAATCATCTTGCAAACTGCCGTCAGGGCACACAGAGCGCACTTACCAAGGGCGAGGTCAGCTATACGACCGCAAAGCCCTGGCGCCAGAAGGGCACGGGCCGTGCACGCGCAGGCTACAAAGGTTCACCTGTGTGGACTCACGGCGGCGTAGCATTTGCTCCGAAGCCCCGCGACTACAGCTACAGCCTCAACAAGAAGGTAAAGCGCCTTGCTCTTAAGAGCGCACTGAGCGCACTGGCAGCTGAAGACGCAATCATAGTTATCGACGATATCAAGGTTGACGATATCAAGACCAAGACATTCAAGGCATTCCTTGATGCAGTCAAGGCTGACGGCAAGACCCTCGTCGTAACAGAGAATGTTGATGAGAAGGTTGTCAAGTCTGCACGCAACATCGCAGGCGTCACCACCACCATCGCAACCATTCTCAGCCCCTATATGATACTCAATAACCGCAAGCTCGTTGTTTCCAAGGCAGCGCTTGCAAAGATCGAGGAGGTGTACGCCTGATGAAAACCGCTTATGATATTATCATTCGCCCCATCATCACAGAGCAGTCCATGGAAGACCTGGACATCAAAAAGTACGCTTTTGAAGTCGCTAAGGATGCAACCAAGATAGAAATCAAAAAGGCTATCGAAGAGATATTCGATGTCACCGTCATCAAGGTAAACACCCTTAATGTTAACGGCAAGGCAAAGCGCACCGGCTCGTATCCTATGGGCAAGACCGCCTCTTGGAAGAAAGCCATCGTAAAGCTCAGCGAAGACTCCAAGAACATTGAGCTGTTCGAGAACATGGCATAAGGGGAGGATCACAGAATGTCTATTAAAACTTACAGACCTACCACTCCGGCCCGCAGACAGATGACAGTTTCCGGCTTTGACGGTGTTGATAAGCACGCAAAGCCCGAGAAGAGCCTGACTGAGGTCCTCAAAAAGAAATCCGGCCGCAACAGCTACGGCCGCATCACCGTCCGCCATAAGGGCGGCGGCAACCGCCAGAAGTATCGTGTCATCGACTTCAAGCGCAACAAGACAGAGATGGAAGCAGAAGTTGTTCGTCTCGAGTACGACCCCAACCGCAGCGCATTCATCGCACTGCTCAAGTATGAGGACGGCGAGCTCCGCTACATCCTCGCTCCTGTCGGCCTGAAGGCAGGCGACAAGGTCGTTTCCAGTGCTTCCGCCGATATCAAGCCGGGCAATGCACTGCCTCTGGCAAACATCCCTGTCGGTACGGTTATCCACAACATCGAGCTCTACCCCGGCAAGGGCGCACAGCTCGTTCGTTCCGCCGGCGTTTCCGCACAGCTCATGGCTAAGGAAAACGGCATGGCTACCGTTCGTCTTCCCTCCGGTGAGTACCGCAAGGTCCGCCTTGACTGCTGCGCAGTCATCGGCCAGGTCGGCAACATCGACCATTCCAACATCTCCATCGGCAAGGCCGGCCGTAAACGCCACATGGGTATTCGTCCCACAGTTCGTGGTTCTGTCATGAACCCCTGTGACCACCCGCACGGCGGCGGCGAAGGCAAGGCTCCTGTCGGCCGTCCCGGCCCTGTAACTCCGTGGGGCAAGCCCGCACTCGGTTACAAGACCCGCAAGACTAAGAACCGTACAGATAAGTTCATAGTCAAGCGCCGCAACGCAAAGTAAGGAGGGCAAAAGATAAATGAGTAGAAGTATTAAAAAAGGCCCCTTCGCAGCTCCCGAGCTTCTGAAGAGAGTCGATGAAATGAATAAGGCAGGCGAGAAGAAGGTTCTCAAGACCTGGAGCCGTGCCACTACCATTTTCCCGTCCTTCGTAGGACACACCATCGCAGTTCACGACGGCCGCCGTCATGTTCCTGTGTACGTCACCGAAGACATGGTCGGCCATAAGCTCGGCGAGTTTGCTCCGACCCGTACCTTCCGCGGCCACGCAGGCAGCAAGACTGCGAAGTAAGGAGGAGAGAACATGGACGAAAAGAAAATGGCAAGAGCAGAAGTTAAGTATGCTCGCATTTCTCCCCGCAAGGTCAGCATTATCTGCGATATGATCCGCAATAAGGACGTCGCTGTTGCAAAGGCACTTATGCAGCACACTCCCAAAGCAGGCTGCGAGTACATGATCAAGCTTCTTGACAGTGCCAAGGCAAATGCGGAGAACAATTTTGAAATGGATCCCGAGAAGCTCTATGTTGCAGTTGCATATGCAACCGGCGGCCCGATTCTCAAGCGCGGCATGCCCAGAGCTCAGGGACGTATGTACCGCATCAACAAGCGCACCAGCCACATCACCATTTGCGTGGCTGAGAGAGACTAAGGAAGGAGGCAGAATAAATGGGACAGAAAGTTAATCCTCATGGCATGCGTGTCGGCGTTATCAAAGACTGGGATTCCCGTTGGTACGCCCGTGCAGATAAAGTCGGCGATCTTATCGTTGAAGACTACAATATCCGTAAATACCTGAAGAAGACCCTCTATTCGGCCGGTATTCCCACCATCGAAATCGAGCGCGATTCCAGCAAGGTACGCATTTACATTCACTGCTCCAGACCCGGCGTGGTTATCGGCAAGGGCGGCGCTGAGATAGAGCGCATCCGCCTGTCCGTCGAAAAGATGATAGGCAAGCCCGTCGCAATCTCCATCGTTGAGGTTCGCACCCCCGATACCAATGCTCAGCTCGTAGCCGAGAACATCGCACAGCAGATTGAGAAGCGTATTTCTCACCGCCGCGCAATGAAGAACGCAATGGGCCGCGCAATGCGCATGGGCGCAAAGGGCATCAAGGTCATGTGCTCCGGCCGTCTCGGCGGACGCGAGATCGCAGGCGTTGAGCAGTACCACGATGGTACCATTCCTCTTCAGACCATCCGTGCCGACATCGAGTACGGCTTTGCAGAGGCAGCAACCACCTACGGCCGCATCGGCGTTAAGGTTTGGATTTACAAAGGCGAGGTCCTTTCCCAGACTCTGCGCACGACTCCCCGTGTGATGGATATGAACAAGCCCCAGGGTGATCGCCGTCGTCGCGACCGCCGCAACGGCGACCGTCGTCAGGGTGGCTACAACCGTGACCGTCAGGGCAACGGCGAGCGCCGTCAGGGCGGATACGGCCAGCGTCCGGCAGGACAGGGCGGCTATAACCGCGGTCCCCGTCAGGCAGCTCCCGCAAAGGAAGGAGGCAACAACTGATGTTAATGCCTAAAAGAGTTAAGTACCGCAGAGTGCATCGCGGCCGTATGAAAGGCAAAGCAACACGCGGTAACTTCGTAGCATACGGCGAGTTTGGCCTCCAGGCCACAGAGCCGAGCTGGATTACCAGCAACCAGATTGAGGCAGCCCGTATAGCAATGACCCGTTATACAAAGCGCGGCGGCCAGGTTTGGATCAAGATTTTCCCCGACAAGCCCGTAACCGCAAAGCCTGCTGAGACCCGTATGGGTTCCGGTAAAGGTTCCCCCGAGTACTGGGTTGCAGTCGTTAAGCCCGGCAGAGTGCTGTTTGAGATCGCAGGCGTTCCCGAAGAGACCGCACGCGAGGCTCTGCGCCTTGCCAGCCACAAGCTGCCCTGCAAGACAAAGATAATTGCAAAGGGCACTGAGTCTGAGAACGGTGGTGAATAAGATGAAGGCAAATGAAATACGTTCCATGTCCGTAGCAGATCTCGAGAAGAAGCTCGTAGAACTCAAGAAGGACCTTTTCATGCTCCGCATGCAGCATGCCACAAATCATCTCGATAACCCCGTAAAGATTTCCGCTGTACGGCGTGACATTGCACGAGTCAAGACCGTTATCCGCGAGAAAGAACTCGAGCAGTGAGGAGGTAAGTCAGAATGAATAATGAAAGAACAACTTCCCGTAAGACTCGCGTTGGCAAGGTAGTATCCGATAAGATGGATAAGACCGTCGTTGTCATCGTGGAGGACCGCGTCGCACATAAGACCTATAAGAAAATCATCGGCAGAACCTACCGTCTGAAGGCGCATGACGAAAACAACGAATGCGGCATCGGCGACACCGTTCGCGTGATGGAGACCCGCCCTCTGTCCAAGGACAAGAGATGGCGCGTCGTGGAAATCGTAGAAAAGGCTAAGTAAGGAGGCAGCGTAATGATACAGCAGGAAAGTTATCTGAAGGTTGCCGACAATACCGGCGCCAAGGAAATCAAATGCATCCGCGTTCTTGGCGGCTCCAAGCGCAGATATGCGAGCATCGGCGATGTTATCGTTGCTTCTGTCCGCAAGGCTGCACCCGGCGGCTCTGTCAAGAAGGGCGATGTAGTTAAGGCAGTCGTAGTGCGCACCGCAAAGTCGGTTCGCCGCGCAGACGGCACCTATGTTCGCTTTGACGAGAACGCAGCAGTCCTTATCAACGGAACCGATAAGAACCCCCGCGGCACTCGTATCTTTGGACCCGTCGCTCGTGAGCTGCGTGATAAGGATTACATGAAGATCCTGTCCCTGGCTCCCGAAGTGATTTAAGGAGGGCACAGAGAATGAAAATTAAGACTGGCGATAAAGTTATAGTCCTGTCCGGCAAGGACAAGGGCAAGACCGGCAAGGTCATTTCCGCAGACCCCAAAAACGGCAAAGTTATCGTTGAGGGCGTCAGCGTAGCCACAAAGCACCAGAAGGCAAAGAAAAAGGGCCAGGACGGCGGCATCATGAAGGTTGAGACCCCCATCTATGTCAGCAAGGTTCAGCTCGTTTGCCCCAAGTGCAACAAGGGCGTTCGCGTCGGCTATAAGTACGTTGCAGATAAGAAGCTGCGCGTATGCCGTAAGTGCGGCGCAGAAATCTGAGAAAGGAGATAACTTACTATGACAAGAATGAAGAAAAAGTACGTTGAGGAAGTTGCTCCTGCTCTGATGGAGAAGTTCCAGTACAAGTCCGTTATGCAGATCCCCAAAATCGACAAGATCGTTGTTTCTGTCGGCTGCGGCGACTGCAAGGATAATGCTAAGGCACTTGACAATGTTATCAAAGAAATCTCTGCGATCACCGGTCAGCACGCTGTTGCTACCGTAGCACGCAAGTCCGTCGCTAACTTCAAGCTCCGTGAGGGCATGCATGTCGGTGTTAAGGTCACTCTGCGTCAGGACCGTATGTGGGAGTTCCTTGACAGACTGCTCAATATTGCTCTTCCCCGTGTTCGTGACTTCCGCGGAATTTCCGCTGATGCATTCGATGGCCGCGGCAACTACAGCATGGGCCTGAAGGAACAGATTATCTTCCCCGAGATTGATTATGATAAGATCGAGAAGCTGCGCGGCATGAACATTGCAATCACCACCACCGCACAGACCGATGAAGAAGCACGCGAGCTGCTCAGACTCATGGGCGCTCCCTTCGCGAACTAAGGAGGAACTGGTTATGGCAAAGAAATCTATGATTCTCAAGCAGCAGGCTCCTGCTAAGTTCTCTACCCGCAAGTACAATCGCTGCAAGATCTGCGGCCGTCCTCATGCTTATCTGCGTGACTACGGTATCTGCCGTATCTGCTTCCGTGAGCTTGCTTATAAGGGTCAGATTCCCGGCGTCCGCAAAGCATCCTGGTAATCGGACGTTCCGGACGAAAAAAGCATTGTGATTTTATCGAAAATGCTTGCAATATCAAGTAACTTACGGTAAAATAGTACGATGCAAATTTTGCGGAAAACGAAGTTGAGATACACCGAGAAAATCGGTGTATCTCTTCGGCGGTTTCTATATATTGCCTCTCAAGCGAGCTTTTGAGGCTTTTTCCCGGCAGTTTGCGCTCGAGACCCCGAACCCCCGATCAAGGCTCGGCCGTCGTGCTCAAACTTGGACTGTCGAAAGGCCGCAGCTAATCATGTATTAGTGCGGAACCTCACAGTCACAACCGAGGGGATAACCCCGGTAACTTCTAAAAAAGGAGAAAAGATTATGCAGATCACAGACCCCATTGCAGACATGCTGACCCGCATCCGCAACGCCGGTGTAGCAAAGCATGAAACAGTCGATGTCCCCGCATCGAAGATGAAGAAAGCAATTGCAGAGATCCTTCTCAACGAAGGCTACATCAAGAGCTTCCAGATTATCGATGACGGCACTCAGGGCATCATTCGCATCACCCTCAAGTATCTTCCGGGTAAAGAGAAGGCCATCCAGGGTCTTCGCCGCGTTTCCAAGCCCGGCCTGCGTGTTTATGCAGGAGCAGACGAACTGCCCAAGGTTCTCAAGGGCCTCGGCATCGCAATCGTATCAACCTCTAAGGGCGTCATGACCGACAAGGCTGCTCGCGCAGCTCACATCGGCGGCGAAGTCCTTGCATTCGTATGGTAAGGAGGACAGCTGATTATGTCAAGAATTGGTAGAGCTCCTATTACCGTTCCCGCAGGAGTAGAGGTTAAGGTTGACGGACAGCATGTTTCCGTCAAAGGTCCCAAGGGCGCACTTGAGATGACAGTGGCACCCACTATTAAAGTCGAAGTTGAAGCAGGCGTCGTTCATGTCACCCGCCCCAACGATGAGAAGATGAACAGATCTCTTCACGGTCTGACCCGTACGCTCATTAACAACATGGTCATCGGCGTTTCCGAAGGATTCTCCAAGACCCTCGAGGTTAACGGCGTTGGTTACCGTGCATCAAAGGAAGGCAAGAACCTCGTACTGAATGTAGGTTACTCACATCAGGTTATTGTTCCTGAGACTGAGGACATTCAGATTGATGTTCCCAACCCCAACCAGATCATCATCAAGGGTATCGACAAGCAGAAAGTCGGCCAGTTTGCAGCAGAAGTTCGTGGTAAGCGTCCTCCCGAGCCGTACAAGGGCAAGGGCATCAAGTACGACTACGAAGTTATCCGCCGCAAAGAAGGCAAGACCGGTGCTAAGTAATAGGAGGTGTGCCTGAATGATTAAAAGACCTGATACAAGAGCGCAGCGCATTAAGCGCCACGCAAGAGTACGCGGCAAGATCTCCGGCACTGCCGAGAGACCCCGCCTGAGCGTATTCCGCAGCGAAAACCACATTTATGCCCAGATTATTGACGATGTAGCAGGCAACACTCTCGTGTCCGCCTCCACCGTTGAAAAGAGCTTTGAAGGCAATGGCAGCAATATTGAAGCTGCAAAGAAGATCGGCGCAACCGTCGCCGAGCGTGCACTGGCAAAGGGAATTGAAAACGTCGTGTTTGACCGCGGCGGCTACATTTTCCACGGTCGTGTAGCAGCACTTGCAGAAGGCGCCCGTGAGGCCGGCCTGAAGTTCTAAGGGAGGAGGAAAACTATTATGGCATATAATAATGACAGAAGAGATCGCCGCAAAGACGAGGAAGCTTCCGAGTTTGTTGAAAAGGTAGTTTCCCTCAACCGCGTCAGCAAGACCGTCAAGGGCGGCCGCGTCATGAAGTTCAGCGCACTGTGCGTTGTAGGTGACGGCAAGGGCCGTGTAGGCTATGGCCTCGGCAAGGCAAACGAAGTTTCCGAAGCAATCCGCAAGGGACTTGAGGATGCCAAGAAGAATATCGTAACCGTAACTCTTCAGGGAACAACCATTCCCCACGAGATCATCGGTGCATTCGGCGCAGGCCGCGTTCTGCTCAAGCCTGCAGCACCCGGTACCGGCGTTATCGCCGGCGGTGCAGTTCGTGCAGTCGTTGAGGCAGCCGGCATAAAGGATATCCGTACAAAGTGCCTGCGCACGAACAATCCCGCAAACGTTGTTGCGGCAACCATGCAGGGTCTTATGTCTCTGCGCGATGCAGCTCAGGTAGCTGCCGTCCGCGGCAAGACTCCTGAAGAAGTTCAGGCTTAAGGAGGACTTGAAATGGCTAATCTCAGAATTAAGCTCGTCAAGAGCCTGAATGGTCGCCTTGATAAGCATGTTGCGACCGCAAACTCTCTCGGACTGCACAAGATCGGCAACGAAACCGTCCAGCCCGACAACCCCCAGACCAGGGGCAAGATCGCCAAGATCGGCTATCTCCTCCAGGTAACTGAAGAATAAGGAGGAAAAGGCATAATGTATATTCATGAACTTTCTCCCGTAGCCGGCTCCACCCATGTTGACAAGCGCAAGGGCAGAGGCCACGCAACCGGCAACGGCAAGACCGCAGGCCGCGGCCACAAGGGCCAGAAGGCACGTTCCGGCGGCGGCGTCCGCATCGGATTCGAAGGCGGCCAGATGCCTTTGGCACGCCGTATTCCTAAGAGAGGCTTCAACAATATTTTCGCTAAACCTCTTGAGGCTATCAATGTTTCCGCACTCGATAAGTTCGAGGACGGCGCAGTTGTCGATGCAAAGGCACTTCTCGACGCAGGCGTTCTTTCCAAGTGCCGCTACGGCGTAAAGATTCTCGGTAATGGCGAGATAAGCAAAAAACTTACTGTTAAGGCTTCCGCTTTTTCTGAAACCGCAAAAGAGAAAATTGAGGCGGCAGGCGGAAAGGCCGAGGTGATCTAAGTGCTGCAGACAATGCGTAACGCATGGAAGATCGAGGACCTGCGCCATAAGATACTTTTTACGCTCGTCATCATCCTCCTTTACCGTCTCGGTAATGCCGTTCCTGTTCCTTACGTGAACATCGATGCTCTTAACAGCTACTTTGACCAGATGCAGAATACAGTTCTTGGTCTGCTCAATGTTATGAGCGGCGGCGCGTTCTCCAACGCAACAATCTTTGCACTTTCCATCCAGCCCTACATCAATGCGTCCATCATCATCCAGCTTCTGTGCATTGCAATTCCCGCACTTGAGCGCATGAGCAAGGAAGAGGGCGAGGAAGGCAAGAAGAAGATTGCCTCCATCACTCGTTACACCACCGTAGCAATCGGCCTTATCCAGGGCTTTGCTTACTACTACATGATCATGAAGTCACAGTTCCTTACTGCTGACGGCCAGGGCATCTGGGCTGCAATCGTCATCATCCTGACCTTTACATCCGGCTCGGCTCTTATCATGTGGCTTGGCGAACAGATTACAGAGTTCGGCATCGGCAACGGTATTTCAATCATCCTGTTTGCAAGTATCGTTTCCCGCTTTCCGCCGTCCCTGTACACAATGATCACAAACACTGTAAACGGCACCGTAGCATGGTGGATCAATGCTCTCCTGCTCCTGGGCGCACTTGCAATGATTGTTCTGATCGTTCTGATTAACGACTCCGAGCGCCGCATCCCCGTTCAGTACGCAAAGCGTGTTGTCGGACGCAAGATGTACGGCGGTCAGAGCACACACCTTCCCATGAAGGTAAATATGTCCGGCGTTCTGCCCATCATCTTCGCTCAGTCTATTGCGACCCTGCCTGCAACAATTGCTGCATTCACCGGTCACTCCGACAGCGCATGGGCAAGCACCACGAGTATCCCCTATGCGATTGTTTATTTCCTGCTGATTATCTTCTTTGCATATTTCTACTCCACCATTCAGTTTAACCCCGTGGAGGTTGCAAATAACCTGAAGAAGAACGGCGGATATATCCCCGGCTTCCGTCCCGGCAAGCCGACCAGTGAGTTCATCAAGAAGGTGCTCAATAAGATCACTCTCTTCGGTGCAATTTATCTGGGCATAATCGCAATTGTTCCTATTCTTATAAGCCACTTCAGCTCTTCCGCTTCGCTCAGCGGCATCTCCCTCGGCGGCACTTCGATAATCATCGTTGTTGGTGTTGCACTTGAGACTGTCCGCGCACTTGAGGCTCAGATGCTGATGCGCAACTACAAGGGATTCCTTAGCTAAAAGAAGGTGCAGTGATATGAAGCTTATACTTTTAGGCGCCCCCGGCGCAGGCAAAGGCACTCAGGCGGAGATACTCAGCCGCATGCTCTCTATCCCCACCATTTCGACAGGCAATATTCTTCGCGCTGCTATGAAAAACGGCACTCCCGTGGGTCTGCAGGCGAAGGCATATGTGGAAAGCGGCAAGCTCGTTCCCGATGATGTAATTATCGGCATTGTAAACGAGCGTCTTGCGGAAGCTGACTGCGCTAACGGCTATATTCTCGACGGTATGCCGAGAACAATACCCCAGGCAGAGGCTCTGGAGCAGGCGGGAATTGATATCGATTGTGCGCTGTCTATAGAGATTGCAGACGAGACGATAATCGACCGTATGTCCGGACGCAGAACCTGCAAGGACTGCAGCCAGACCTTCCACATAGTCTCCAATCCTCCTAAAAAGGAAGGCATATGCGATTTCTGCGGCGGCGAGCTGACAATCCGCAAGGACGATGCTCCCGAGACAGTTAAGGCACGCCTTGCTACTTATCACAAAGAGACGGAACCCCTTAAGGCTTTCTATGAAAGCCGCGGCAAGCTCAAGAGCGTTGATAATCAGGCAACCATCGAAGCAACAACCGAGGTTATCAAGGCAGCACTGGGAATCTGAGCTATGTCGAGAGATCCGATAATTATCAAAACACCTCATGAGATTGAGATCATGCGCAAGGCGGGAGCAATCACCGCCGGCGCACGGTCCGTCGCAAGAGCCGCAATAGCCGACGGTCTGACTACAAGACAGGTCAACAGGGAAGTGAACGATTTCATAATCAAATCGCATGCAATTCCCACATTTAAGGGCTACGGCGGTTTTCCGGCAAGCAGCTGCATCTCGATTAACGAGGAAGTCATCCACGGCATTCCGGGCAAGCGCATTATACATAACGGAGATATCGTATCTGTTGATGTGGGCGCAACTTTCGGCGGCTTTGTAGGTGACTGTGCGGGAACTTACCCCTGCGGCGAGGTCTCTGAGCAGGCAAAAAAACTCATTGAAGTCACACGCCAGAGCTTTTATGAGGGATTGAAATTTGCAAGAGCAGGATATCGCATTGACGATATAGGCTCCGCAATTCAGGAATATGCCGAGTCGCACGGTTACGGAGTTGTTCGCGACTATGTGGGACACGGTGTCGGCCGCAATATGCATGAGGCTCCTGAAGTCCCGAACTACAGCATTAAAGGCAAAAGAGCAAATCCGCGCCTCGTTGCCGGCATGACAATAGCCATTGAGCCGATGATAACGGCCGGCGGCTACGGAGTTCGTGTTCTGGATAACGACTGGACGGTTGTGACCAATGACGGAAGTCTTGCCGCCCACTATGAGAATACGATTCTTATAACAGACGGTGAGGCGGAAATACTCACTATGGCAGAGAATATAGACTGACCGACCGGGAGGAAAATTATTTTGGCAAAAGACGACGTAATCGAACTCGAGGGCACGGTTGTTGAATCCCTGCCCAACACAATGTTTATGGTTGATATCGGCCAGGGTCATACGATCCTTGCTCATATCTCCGGTAAGCTCAGAATGAACTTCATCAGGATTCTACCCGGTGATAAAGTTACGGTGCAGATGTCTCCGTATGATTTGACCCGCGGCCGCATTACCTGGAGAAGCAAGTAGGAGGTAAAACAAATGAAAGTAAGACCTTCCGTGAAGCCTATGTGCGAAAAGTGCAAGATCATAAAGCGCAAGGGCAAAGTCATGGTAATTTGCGAAAACCCCAAGCATAAGCAGAGACAGGGCTGATATAGAACCCAGCTCGTCCGAAAAAAGTAAGATCCCGCATGGACCGCAAGGCTCCCTCCGGCGGGAATAAGCCAAGCGGATCCGCCAAATGCGGAATAATAATCGAAAGGAATGATCGATCAATATGGCACGTATAGCCGGCGTTGACCTGCCCAAGGACAAGAGAATTGAGATAGGACTCACTTATGTCTACGGTATCGGCAGAACCAGCGCAAACAAAATACTGGCAATGACCGGTATAAACCCCGACACCCGTGTAAAAGACCTCACCGAAGAGGAAGAGGCAAAACTGCGTGAATGCATTGACCACAACTTCATCGTTGAAGGCGACCTGCGCCGCAGTGTAGCACTTGATATCAAGCGCCTGACTGAGATCGGCTGCTATCGCGGTCTCCGTCATCGCCGCGGCCTGCCCGTACGCGGACAGCGCAGCAAGACCAATGCACGTACCCGCAAGGGTCCGAAACGCACCATCGCAAATAAGAAGAAGTAAGGAGGGATATGAATTATGGCAGCAAACACCAAGAAGAAAGTCAGAACACGCCGCAGAGAGCGTAAGAACATTGAAAAGGGCCAGGTTCATATCAGCTCTTCCTTCAATAACACCATGGTTACCATCACCGACACTCAGGGCAACGCAATTTCCTGGGCATCTGCCGGCGGCATGGGATTCCGTGGCAGCAGAAAGTCTACCCCCTTCGCAGCTCAGACTGCAGCCGAAACTGCCGCAAAGGCAGCAATGGAGCATGGTCTGAAGACCGTCGAAGTATTCGTAAAGGGCCCCGGCTCAGGCAGAGAGGCAGCTATCCGCGCTCTGCAGACTGCAGGCCTTGAAGTAACGATGATCAAGGACGTAACCCCCATTCCTCACAATGGCTGCCGTCCTCCGAAACGTCGTCGTGTCTAATTGAAGGAGGGAAAGACAAATGGCAAGATATACTGAAGCAGTCTGCCGCCTGTGCCGCAGAGAAGGTCAGAAGCTCTTCCTTAAGGGCGACCGTTGCTACACAAAGTGCGCACTTGAGAACAGATCCTATGCACCCGGCCAGCATGGTCAGGGCCGCAGCAAGAGCTCCGAGTACGGAATGCAGCTTCGTGAGAAGCAGAAGGCAA
This sequence comes from bacterium, assembly GCA_963590435.1. Lineage (GTDB taxonomy): Bacteria > Bacillota > Clostridia > Oscillospirales > Oscillospiraceae > F23-B02. Next base: position 2,439 of record CAVAPG010000011.1, on the reverse strand, counting down.
AGAGATACTACGGCGTTCTTGAGAGTCAGTTCCGCAGCTATTATGAGATGGCAGAGCGCCGTCCCGGCAAGACAGGCGAAAACCTCCTGAGCATTCTTGAATGCCGCCTTGACAATGTCGTGTATCGTCTCGGTTTCGCAATGAGCCGTGCAGAGGCACGTCAGATGGTCAGCCACGGTCACTTCACCGTCAACGGCCGCAAGGTTAATATCCCCAGCTATCAGGTAAAGCCCGGCATGGTTATCACTCTTAAAGAGAGCAGCCGCGGTCTTGATAAGATCAAGGCCAATGTTGAGGCAAACAGCTCACGTCCCGCACCCAAGTGGCTTGAGTACGACGCAAACAACATGATCGCAAAAGTAGTTGCGGTTCCCGCACGCGATGATATCGACCTCCCCATCGAGGAGCGCCTCATCGTCGAGTTGTACTCCAAGTAATACACATACCCTCAATAAAGCAAGCTGACAAAACTCAGGGCGCAGTTTGTGCGCCGAACTAAATAAGGAGGGTTATATTTAATATGATCGAAATAGAAAAGCCGCGTATAGAGTGTATTGAAACTCCGACAGACAGCTCCTATGGCAAGTACATTGTTGAGCCGCTGGAGCGCGGCTACGGCACGACACTTGGTAACTCTCTGCGCAGGGTCCTATTGTCCTCTCTGCCCGGCACTGCGGCAACATCCATAAAGATTGCCGGCGTGCAGCATGAGTTTTCGACCATCCCTGGTGTTAAGGAAGATGTAACCGAAATCGTTCTTAATGTTAAGAGCATCATCGCACGTCTCCACTGCGACGAACCCAAGACCGTATATATTGAGGCCGTTGGCGAAGGCGTAGTCACCGCAGGCGATATAAAGGCAGATGCCGAGGTCGAAATCCTCAATCCCGAACAGCCTATTGCCACCCTCGGACCTGACGGTGCACTCTCTATGGAGCTCACCTTTGACCACGGCAGAGGCTATGTTTCAGCGGACAAGAACAAGACGGCCCAGACCGCAATCGGGACCATCCCCGTTGATTCTATCTACACACCTGTCCTGAAGGTCAACTACTCGGTTGAAAATACCCGTGTCGGTAATCAGACCGATTTCGATAAGTTGACAATTGAGGTGTGGACGGATAAGACCATCACAGCTCGTGATGCAGTATCTCTCGGCGCAAAGATTCTTTGCGACCACTTCACGCTGTTTACAGATCTGTCTGACGCAGTCGGCAACCGTCCGACCGTTGTTGAGAAGACCGAAACCCAGCGTGATAAGGTCCTTGAGATGACGATTGAAGAGCTTGACTTGTCCGTAAGAAGCTTCAACTGCCTCAAGCGAGCAAACATCAACACTGTTGAGGACCTTATCTCCAAGACCCAGGATGAAATGATAAAGGTCCGTAACCTTGGCCGCAAGTCCCTCGAAGAGGTCGAGCATAAGCTCGCCATGATGGGCCTTTCTCTCGCGGACGAGGACAACAACTAACTCTAACAAGGAGGAAACACCGAAATGCCCGGAACAAGAAAACTCGGCAAGACGACCGATCAGCGCATGGCAATGCTCCGTCAGCAGGTTACCGATCTGCTCGATAAGGGCCGCATGGAGACAACTGTCACCCGCGCAAAAGAGATCGCTCCCATGGCCGAGAAAATGATAAGCCTCGGCAAGAAAAAGGATCTTGCTGCATACCGTCAGGCACTGGCCTTCATTACCCGTGAAGACATTGCAAAGAAGACCTTTGACGAGCTGAGCGTTAAGTATGCTGACCGTAACGGCGGCTACACCCGCATAACCCGTATCGGACCCCGTCGCGGCGACGCAGCCGAGATGGCAGTCATCGAGCTGGTCTGATATCAATAGACAAAAGAGGAAGCACCCCGTTTTTCGGGGTGCTTTTGGCATGAGGTACCATAAATAATGCATGACGATCTGACGAAACAGGATATAGAAAAAATGCAGGCAGAGCTTGACCACCGCAGATTGGAGCTCATGCCCGAACTGCTCGAAGAGGTAAAGCGTACACGCGCCTTCGGCGACCTGAGCGAAAACTTCGAATATAAGGAAGCAAAGCGCGCAAAGAACCGCAACGCCAGCCGCATTCGTTATCTTGAAAATATGATAAAGTCGGCGCATATAATCGATTCCGACTCCGCCGCCGACGAGGTCGGACTGTATGACAAAGTCGAGATATACATCCCCGAGGACGACGAAACCGAAATAATCCAGGTAGTAACCACGATACGAACTGATCCGCTCAAAGGCCTTATCAGCCGTGAATCACCATTCGGAAAAGCCGTGCTCGGCAAAAAAGTCGGCGATAGCATTACGGTTTATGTAAATGACAGCTACAGCTATGAGGCTGTTATAAAAAGTATTACGAAATCTCAGGATGAAGGTTCTGCCCCTATACTTCAATATTGATGGCTCTGTGTCAATAGTTGGGGTAGAGCAAA
>CAVAPG010000010.1:11970-26796 GCA_963590435.1 bacterium | reverse complement strand
CATTACTTCGGTTTTCTTTATTTTTGCTCTACCCCAACTATTGACACAGAGCCAAAAAATATCGGGTGCAGGCCATCCCTTTCGGAGGAACTGCACCCAACATTTAATTTTGAAGCCTTTGTCAATGTTACTTATGAAGCAATGTGTACGCTTTTTCTCTGGCAATAGCGCGGTGAAGTGAAAGCTCTGCTCGCTTAAGATCAATATCGCCTGCTTTACTCTCGATACGCTGACGAGCACGTCTTTCAGCTGCCTGAGCACGAGCAATGTCAATACTCTCTGCCCTTTCCGCCGTATGAGCAAGTAAAATAACCTCATTATCCGCAACGCTCAATACACCGCCGCTTACTGCGGCAAAATGATCTTCGCCGGAGGACACATACTTGACAACGCCTTCTCTAAGTGCACCAATCATCGGCGCATGATCTGCAAGTATACCGGCATCGCCGTCAGAAAGTGGAATGAGCGCATAGCTTGACATAGCATCGCACACTACGCCTTCAGCTGTTGCTATCTGAAAATGGATCCTATCTGCCATGGCATTTACCTGAACTGGTCACGTTTTGCAAGAACTTCATCAATTGTGCCGCACATCAGGAATGCCTGTTCAGGAAGATCATCACAGTCGCCACCCAAAATTGCCTGGAAACCGTGAATAGTGTCCTCCATCTTTACATATGTGCCCTTCTGACCTGTGAAGTTTTCAGCAACATGGAACGGCTGTGAAAGGAAGCGCTGTATTCTTCTTGCACGATTAACTGTGGCCTTATCTTCAACACCAAGTTCATCCATACCAAGTACGGCGATAATATCCTGGAGTTCCTTATACTTTTGAAGCACTGCCTGAACAGCACGGGCGGTTTCATAATGTTCCTTGCCGAGTATGTTCGGGTCAAGTATTCTCGACGTTGACTCCAGAGGATCAACCGCCGGATATATACCGAGTTCGGATATGCTACGCGACAGAACAGTTGTAGCATCGAGGTGAGCAAATGCTGTAGCCGGAGCAGGGTCAGTAAGGTCATCGGCAGGAACATAAATTGCCTGAACCGATGTGACTGAGCCGTTGCGTGTGGAGGTTATACGCTCCTGCAATGAACCCATTTCAGTTGCCAAGGTCGGCTGATAGCCAACTGCAGAAGGCATACGTCCAAGCAGGGCCGAAACCTCTGAGCCGGCCTGCGTAAATCTGAATATGTTATCAATGAACAGCAGAACATCCTGACCGGACTCATCACGGAAATTTTCCGCTATTGTAAGTCCCGACAGAGGAACGCGTAAACGTGCTCCTGGCGGTTCATTCATTTGGCCGAATACAAGTGCGGTTTTGTTAATAACACCCGACTCGGTCATCTCATGCCAAAGGTCATTTCCTTCACGGCTGCGCTCACCGACACCTGCGAACACAGAATATCCGCCGTGCTCGTATGCGACATTACGGATGAGCTCCATAATAAGAACTGTTTTACCGACACCGGCGCCGCCGAACAGACCGATCTTGCCACCTTTGGCATACGGTGCGAGCAAGTCAACAACCTTAATGCCGGTTTCAAGCATCTCTGTTGAAGGCGCAATATCCGTAAAAGCAGGAGCCTGTCTGTGTATTGGCATGTACTCCTCGGCATTAACCGGACCTCTATCGTCTATCGGGTCACCGACAACATTAAACATACGCCCAAGAGTAGCTTCACCAACAGGCATCTTTATAGGCGAACCGGTATCAACAGCAGCACAACCGCGGGAAAGTCCATCGGTTGAGAATAGTGATACGCATCTTACGCTATTATCGCCTATGTGCTGGACGACCTCCATTACTATCTTTCGGTCATCGAGTTTTACCTCTATTGCGTTATAGATATCCGGCATTTTGCCGGAGGGAAACTGGACATCGACTACAGGGCCTATTACCCTTCGGATTATTCCGTTTTCCATTCATTTACCTCCTAAAATTGAGGGATTGCAAGGGTTTACTATTATTCTTTCTTTTTAAGTGCAGATGCACCGCCGACAATCTCTGTGATTTCGGTAGTGATAGCCGCCTGACGTGCGCGGTTAAGCTTGAGATCGAGTTCTGCAATAAGATTCTTTGTGCTGTCTGATGCTGCGGTCATTGCCGTCATACGTGCGCTATGCTCTCCGCATTTTGCGTCAATCAAAACACTCATTATCTTATTATTTAGATACAATTGCATTACACTTTCAAGCACGCTGTCAGTATCAGGTTCAAATATGAATATTCTGCCTGAGCCCTGTTTTTCGCTTTTTTCCGGAGTTGCCGGCAAATACTTTACATTTACCGGATCCTGACGCAAAGCTGTGACATAGTGTTGGTAAATGAGATGCACCTCATCATACTCACCGCTCGTATACAGGCTTTTAAGATAATCTGCTATTTCAAGAGCCTCGTCTAAATTCGGAGTGTCACTCAGCTCAGAAAACGTCTGCACAATGTTCAGTTTACTGTTTGCAAGTACATCCTTACCCCATCGTCCACAGACAACAAGTCCATAATCTTTGCCGGACTGCTTAATGACCGAATTAGCATAATGCAGTATTGAACTGTTATATGCTCCGCAAAGACCGCGGTTTCCGACTAAGAGTACATAGCAAATCTTCTTTACTTCCTTATGCGGCGTAATAAAGCGATTTTCTAAGCCCGACGAAGCTGACAGCAGAGTATCCATTACTTCCTGACTTTTTTCAGTAAAGGGGCGCACGGCCTGCATACTGCTCTGAGTCCTGCGCAGTTTAGACACCGCAACCATTTTCATGGCCTTGGTTATTTGCTCGGTATTTTTCACGCTTTTTATTCGCGTGCGTATAGCTCGCATATTAGCCATTTATGCCCCTCCCTTCTTCGTTTCTCAGAAAGATTTCTTGAAATTTACGATACATTCTTTAAGCTTTGCCTGCTGCTCCGCATTAAGTTTTTTGCCGCTGAGCACAATATTCTGGAATTCAGGATACGTGCGGTTTACATAATCTATAAGTTCGGACTCAAAACGACCTATATCCGAGAGCTCAAGATCATCAGCAAATCCTTCAGAAACAGCAAAAATTGCGATTACCTGATCAGCTGCACTCATAGGCTTATACTGTTCCTGCTTGAGTGCTTCTGTCATACGCGCACCACGATGCAGCGTGTCACGAGTCGACTTATCAAGGTCAGAGCCAAACTGTGCAAAAGAAGCAAGCTCACGATACTGAGCAAGATCAACACGCAGACGACCAGCAACCTGCTTCATAGCGCCGAGCTGAGCTGCGCCGCCGACACGGGAAACTGACAGACCGACATTTATTGCAGGACGCATGCCTGAATGGAACAAATCACTTTCAAGGAAAATCTGACCGTCGGTAATTGAAATAACATTAGTCGGGATGTATGCCGAGATATCTCCCGCCTGTGTCTCTATTATAGGCAATGCTGTCATGCTGCCGCCGCCGGATTCCTCATTGAGCCGAGCTGCGCGTTCAAGCAGTCTGGAGTGCAGATAGAATACATCTCCAGGGTATGCTTCACGTCCTGGCGGTCTCTGGAGAAGCAGAGAAAGCTCACGATAAGCGGTAGCCTGCTTGCTTAGGTCATCGTATATTATGAGGACATCCTTGCCCTTATACATAAAGTACTCACCCATAGCAGCGCCGGCGTAGGGCGCTATGTAGAGCATCGGCGCAGGTTCAGAAGCCGTTGCGGAGACAACTATTGTGTAATCCATTGCGCCGAAGCTGTTCAGCTTTTCTACAACGCTTGCAACTGTCGATTCTTTCTGACCGATAGCTACATAAATGCAGATAACGTCTTTGCCCTTCTGATTGATAATCGCATCAAGTGCAATTGCAGTCTTACCTGTCTGACGGTCACCAATGATAAGCTCACGCTGACCGCGTCCAATAGGAACAAGTGCATCGATTGCCTTAAGACCTGTCTGCATAGGTACAGATACAGGCTGTCTTGCAAGTACGCTTGGTGCCGGATTTTCGACAGGACGGAAAGATTCTGTCTTGATTGGTCCTTTGCCGTCAATGGGACTGCCCATTGCATCAACTACACGTCCTATAAGTGCCTCACCAACAGGGACTTCAACAATACGTCCGGTACGGCGAACGCTGTCGCCTTCTTGCAGATGTCCAAACGGTCCAAGAAGAACAACACCGACATTGTTCTTATCAAGATCCTGTACCATACCCTTAAGTCCGCCGGGGAATTCAAGCATCTCACCTGCCATAACATCGGCAAGTCCGGATACACGGCAAATACCGTCTCCGAGTGTAAGCACTGTACCGGTCTGGAATACATCTATGTCGCTGTTTACTTTCTCAAGCTGCTGCTTGATGCCATCTGCGATAGATCTCATCTGACTGTCGCTCTGACGTGTATTGTCTTCAACAGCCTGACTAAGCCTATCGAGAGTATGTGCAAGTGTGCCATCGTACACCGTATCGCCCACCTGCATTCGCACGCCGCCTATTACATCCGAATCCACCTCATTGTGGCATGAGATAAAGGTCTCGCATATAATCTGCGTGAGCTTTTTCATTTCTTCATCGCTCAGCGGCTGCGCACTCTTTATTGAAATGTCAAGTTTTTTCAGTTCATTCATGTTCAAAATGTCACTCGGCATTGCCGATACCAATTCTTTAATTTGTTCTATAAACTTGTCGTTCAGAGTCTGCTTTGAATCCTCAAAATTGCCATTACGAAGAACCTCTGCTGTTATTTCAGCAACACGCTGTACAGCAGCATTGCTGACTTTGTTTCGCATCTGAGCCATGAGCTGCTCTTCGCTTTTTTCAGCATTAGCAATAAGGCTTTTCGCCTCTGCTTCACCGGAAGCAGCTATTGCTGCACTGTCGGATTTTGCCTGAATTTCGGCATCCTTGAGGAGTTGCTGTTTACGCTCTTCGTTCTCGGCACGGGCTTTGTCGATATCTTCGCCGAGTGCTCTGGCCTTAGCCTTGGCTTTCTCGGAGTTTTCAATCTCCTCGCCGATTCCACGCCTGCGGCTGCCGAACATCTTGTCAAAAAGATTCATCTTTCGACATACTAAGTACAGAGCGCCAAACAGTATAATAAAGTTAACTATCTTCCATATGATATCCACTTGAGAATTATCCCTCCTTTCCTGTAATTCCTGTTATACATTGGGATCATTCCTTGCTTTTGCTAAGGCAATCTTCGTTGATGCAATCTTCTATGAGTGCCTTGTTTTCTTCAGAACCGCTTCCAACAAGCCTGTCCGACAAAATTGCGACAAGTTCAGGCATGTTGTCGGAAATCTCGCTAAAGGCTGTCTGCTCTGCGTCTTTTACACGCTCACGGACATCTTTGTGAAGCTGCTCAGCTTCGGTATGAGCAACGCTTAGAACCTCGCCCTTTGCCTTCTCGGCGTCACTGCGAGCTGCGTTAATTACGCTTCTTGCGTCCGCACCGGTCTGTGCAAGCTCCTGAGCAAGCAATGTTTTGTTCTCCTCAAGTGCCGCTTCGGCTTTCTTGCCTTCAGCAAGTCCGGCATCTATACGCGCTTTGCGCGCATCCATAAAATTCAAAACCGGTTTGAGAAGTATCTTATTTAACAGGAACATAAACAGGAAGAAGCTGATAATAGTCAGTATGAACTCAGGTACGCTGATCTGCAGTCCCACTATATCTATAATCAATCTGGTCTCCCCCTTTCAAGATGTCTTTGCTTCCAATTACATCTTTGCAATAAGCATGAATGCTATGACCAATCCGTAGATAGCCAGCGCTTCCATAAAGCCCATTGCGAGGATCATGACAGACTGAAGCTGTCCTTTCATATCCGGCTGACGCGCCATGCCTTCAAGCGCCTTGGACGCTGCAAGACCCTGACCGATGCCGACGCCTATAGTGCTCAGGCCGATGGCCAGTGCAACGCCTATTGCGATAAGACCCTGTGCTATTGACATTTGTGTTTCCTCCTATAATTGTGTATATGTTTACTATTTTTTATTCTTCGTCCTCGGTAGCTTCATTTATAAAGACGGCAAGCAGCATTGTGAAAACCATTGCCTGAATGAAGCAGAACAGAAGACTCAGTATATGCATAACTATCGGCAATCCTACCGGGAACAGGTTAAACAGTGTATCCGCCGCCAGCTCTTCGCCGTAGATATTACCGTACAGTCGCAGTGCCATCGACAGAGGGCGCGTAAACTGCTCCAAAATAAGAATCGGGAACAGTATGAAAACCGGCTTAAAGAATGTGCTCAGATATTTACCGAGACCGTGTTTTTTTATACCCGATGATTGAATTACAACAAACGATATTGTAGACAAAGCCGCAGTTACCGTCAAAACCGACGTCGGCACCGTGAACAACTCACCGGCACCGGGAATAAGGCCCGAATAGTTGCACACTATAATGAGAATGAAGAACGATGCGAGCAACGGGAAGTAATGCCGTGCCTTTTTCTCGCCAAGAACTCCCGCGAAGAATCCGAGGAGTCCGGACACTGCCATCTCAGCTATATTTTGCAACGGGCCCGGCACGTCCTTCATCTTGCGCGTTGCTATAAAGCAAAACAGCAGAATGACCGCCATGATAACCCACATTGAATAAATCGTCTCCGTCGGCATCAAAAAGTTTTCAAAAAATTCTTTCAATTACTTTCACCTCCATCCGCCGTATCGTTGCTTTGCGGCTGAGTTTTCTTTACCATGAGCTTAAGGAACAGCATTCCACCAGCAGATAATCCGACAGCAGTTGCAATAAGTGTTGCCATCATCGGGAAACCATATCTTTTGCTGGCAAAAAAACAGGCAGCAAGAGCGGCAGCATCCAACAGCAATCTTAGCATATTAACACCCATGACAGCTGCCATATTTGATGCGTTCAAATTTGCTTTGCTTATGCACATATTAACATATGCAACAGCCAATCCCAGTGCGGCTGCGCCGATCACTGATAAGATATCTATATAGTCCATAATCTGTTCCTGCAATAAGGCAATAATGCAATAATGCACTATTTCATATGTTTATCCACTTCGCAATATTATTATTTAACACCAAATTAACGCAAATTGCAATGTGTTTTTGCGCTTTTTTTGGCAAATTTGATGAAATGCACAATTTCTGTGTTGTTTTTTGCAAATAATTTTCATTAGTTTTTTCAATAACAATTCTTTATACAATCTTTATATAAAAAGAGCGAAAATATTATTAATTTCGCACCATGCTTGATAAATTTTACACAATATGATATATTAAAATTACAAAATTTATGGAGGTATAACATGAATACTTTAATCATCATCGGACTCATTCTCGCAATTGCTGCCACGGTTTTTCTTTGCATCAAGGTAATGCCGGCAAATAAAGACGGCAAATTTGAGAATAAATATCTGCAGTTTCTGCATGATTACTTTCATTTCAAGACATTATATATCGAGGCAGTTACAAAATTCATATTTGTTTTACTGACATGTATCTGTGTTTTTGTCGGCTTCATGCTCCTGTTTGGTAAAATTGAATACTACTCATACTTTTACGGTTCTTCATCAAGCAGCACATTTCTTTATGGCCTCGGACTTATGATATTAGGTCCTGTTGTGCTGAGGATTACCTATGAGTTCGTTATGATGACAATTTTGCTGGTTCAAAATGTTATCAGCATAAACAGCAAGCTAAAATCTGCTCCGATGCAGAAAACTTTTGCAGCTGACGAGAGCATTGGCTTCTCCCCTGCCGACGATAAGTCATCAATCATTGCCCCCGAAGGCGGAGATTCTTCTCAAGAAGAGTAATGATGATTAGGCGTAAAACGACCATGCAAGAGCGGAAACGTTCCTGCATGGTCGTTTTTGGTTAAGAGCCTCATTTTAAAACGAATCCTTTTAACACTTCTCTTTGTAATTTATAGGTATGCCCGTGGGAAAGATGCGCATGGTAGCTTGAAAGCACTTGCTTAATTTCGGCGAGCTCCATCTCATTTCTTGAATATGCTTCCTGAAAGTGCTTCAATTTACGCTTATATTTATACTTTGTACTTTGTTTTACCTTTCTGATGACTTTCCCCGTATCTGTCATATAAAAATGCCACCCAAGATAATCCACACCGTTTTTCAGCGGGAATATCTCAGTCTTCTCATTCAAAGATAAACTGAGTTCATCACACATATAGTCTCTCATTACTGCAAGGCACTGCTTCAGATAATTTTTGTCCTGATGAATCAGCACGCAGTCATCCATATACCGAGAATAGTATTTAATTTGAAGAGCTTCCTTAACTAATCGATCAAATCCATCCAAATAATATATTGCAAACCATTGGCTTGTCTGATTCCCCAGAGGTATACCTTTGTTCGGTGAATTTTCATAACTGTCTATGATCATACATAGCAGAGAAAATATCTGATTGTCGGCGAAAACTTTACGGAGCTTGTCCTTAAGTATATCGTGATCTATGTTATCAAAAAACTTGCGAATGTCACATTTTAAAAAATATCCGTCAATGCCACATTTATTATAAAATTTGTACATGAAGCCACTCAGTCTGCGTATAGCAAAATGCGTCCCCTTCCCGATACGGCAAGCGGCATTGTCGTATATCAGCTTTCTGTCTAATGCGGGAGCAAGAACTTCATCGCAGATACAGTGTTGAACGACCCGGTCTCTGTAATGCAACGCATGGATAATTCTATCTTTAGGGTCATGAACCATAAAGCTATAATAACCAGACATCCTGTATGTTCCGGCTTTAAGGCTGTCCGAAATTTCAGTTAGATTCTCGGATAAATTCATTTCGAACTCAATTACTTCACGGTTATTGCGTTTACCTCGCCGTGCAACTGTATGCGCTTTATATAGGTTCTGAAAATCACATATTTTTTCGTAGTCAGTCATGGTTGTTACCTGTCGGCAGGGCTAGGTAGCTGCTGTGCACATCAGCTACCTAACCATAAGATCACAAAGCTTTCGCGTTGTATCTGCTGCCGACATATATTTTCCCGAAAAGTCGAGAGGGAATCCGATTCCTTTGCTCTCGGCGCGGGCTATGCGTACTTACGCAAAAGCTTCAGACCTAATGAGAGCAATGCGGGACGAACAGCATTGTTATCGTTGTTGACATTGTTGCCGTTGTAATTGACAGAGCCGTCATTGTTGACATTGGCGGCATTGTTCTGATTATTGCCGGGCGACCGCAGCCACCACCAGCAGAATAGCCCATTCAATCGAATCCCCGGATTACGTCCCGTCGGACGATAACCGTCTTCTGTCGCTGTTCATCCACGCTCCGAGCAAATTTTGACAATCTGAAATTTGTCGAGATATCTGCTCATATTGTTTTGGAAGAATACAGCCTTGTTCCATAGACAGCAGGGCAATATATCCAAGCAGTTTCAAGTCTGTCATTGCGCTTCGTTGATAAGATAGCCGTTCGTTTTTTGAATATGCATCTGCCCTTGAAACGAACACATCATTAGCACGGAATAGGTTCTCGATTATCGACAAGGATAAATTCTGCAATTTACTGACAAATGTGAAGCGAAACTGCTTCGGCGATTTTTTTGTAATGGTCATAACATAGGCGCACAGATCTTTTGCCTTGGTGACAACAGTCAATTCACTTTGTTTGCGCGTCATAATGCTATACCTCAAAAATTAAAATTTACGCGGCCGCCTTACGGCGGTATTCAGATTTGCGTGCTACGCACGCAGAAGATTGCGCCTTGCGGCGCGGAGTGGATGATGAAAGATTCGAAGATTTAAGATGCCAGATTTATCCATAAAGCGGGACGAACAGCACGGATATCGTAGTTGACATCGTAGCCGCCGTAATGGACAGAGCCGTCATCGTAGACACCGGCGGCACAGTCCTGAAAAGGGCCGGGCGACCGCAGCCACCACCAGCAGTTGCCGCTGTCGCTTTTATAAGCTCCGTTGGCAACTGCATATGCTGTTGGTAAGCACTTCCGTGCACTGTCTGACGAGAAATACTTTTCCGCTTCGTCAACGCTCAGCAGGAAAACCTTATCTGTTGTCGCGTTGCCTGGATCGGTATCATATTTCGGATTTTTAGCCGCCGTAACTGTTGTTTTGGCTATTGCAGCCTGTTCCGATGAACTGAAGGCACTGTTGAGGAATGTTCCGTTGAGCCATGTGCGAAGTGTACAGCTTTCCCATGTAACATCCGTGTAACTTGTATTATACTGCTTACAGTCGAGACCATATTTGCTTATAACAAGCACCTTGTTGTTCTCCTTTGCAAGCACCTGCCATTCGATATTTTCTGCACCGTTTGAAGTGTCGTTGTCCTGCTCGTATGAGCCGAAGCATACTGTATCTCCGACTGAGACCGACTGTAAAAGTTCCATTTCTGCTTTACAATTATTGTTCGGTATTATAATTTTTGTTACAACCTGTACGATTGCAATAAACGCAATGACTGCCGGAATTGCAATTGATAAAAGGCGTTTCATCTTTTTCGCGGCCTTTTCGGCAGCTATGCGGCGAGCTTCCTGATTTCTTTCTATTTCCGCTATGCCGTTTCGACATTCTATAATCTTTCGGTCTGCGTCTCTCCAGCCGCGGATACTTTCAAATTTGCTTATTGCATACTCATATGATTTGATTGTATTAGCAGACATGCCCTTTGCTGCATCATCATATATTGCGTTCTTGCGGCACTCTTCGGCTTTTTCAAGGCACTGTTGTTTTTTTTCATCGGCATCCTTGAATCCGGAAATACTTGCGAATTTATTTGCCGCCGCTTTGAACTCGCCCTCCGTTGAAGCGGAAGCCATATCAGTTGAAGCGTCAGAATAAATCCCTATCAAGCGGTTATTTTCATTACGCTCATTAATCTGCGCAATGTATCCGTTAAGCTCGGTTTCAAGCTGTTCATCGCCAAAACGGACGGCCTTTTTATAATTATTGCTGTCGTCAAAAGGTTTTGGGCAATTTGCGAGTCTTTCCCGCTTAGGTGCATTGCATTCTGCCATGAGTTTGCCGAGGTATGCCTGTGCATTTTCGGGCTCCTGATCGAGCACCTTTTCGCAATATTCATCGGCATCCTTCCAGTTGCCGTCTTCGAGGAACATAAACGCACGCTTCAAAAGCGGCTCAACAGAGCTGTTGCTGTTGTTTACAACCACCGTCTCTTTGACCGAAGCTTTAGGCTCATCGGCGGCAAGGAGCTTTTTTATGCCACGGATGAGGTCCTGCATGAAGCCGAGCTTGGACATGTCCTGTGCCATAAGATGAGAAAACTCCTCCGGAAGGTCATAGGGGTCCATATCACGGTATGCCGGGATGAGCGTTTTCTTTGCACCGTTTTTTATGAGCGCGAGGTAGCGGCTCCATTCGTTTTTGACCCAAACAGCATTGAAATTCTCCGGCTTGGTGCCGAGAACCACCATGACCTTTGAGCTGTTGAGAGCGGCGAATATGTACGGCTCATAGGCTGTGCCGAGCTTGTCCTCCAACGTCACGGGCGCAAAGAAGACCTTGAAGCCCTCCTTTGTCAGCTCGTTGTACAGATCCTGTGCGAGTACGGCATCCCTTGTCCTTCTGCCGTTTGCGTCGGTCTCCTTGAAGGAAATGAAGCAGTCGAAGGGCTCTTCCTTACGGGATATCTCCAGAATGCCCTTCTGAATCTCGTCTATCGCCTTGGCTTCCTGCTCGTATATCTCTCTCTGATAGCCGTCGGCGTATTTGATAGCGGACTTGTAGTCCTCATCCATGAAAATGGAGGTATACTGTGCGCGGTTTACCGTGGGTATGCGCTTGTGCGTATCGGGGTCTTCGACATACTCAATACCGTAGCGGCAGAGCACCAGCGACCAATAGGCTTCCGCGTCCGTGTTGTCCTCATTGAGTATGGTCTCGTAGATGCCCATCGCCTTGTCGAAGTCGTTGTTTCTGCGAAAGTGATTTGCGCGGTCGTAGAGATTTGCTTTTCTGTCGTCGTCAAGGCGCGGAAGCGTCTGCTTTGTGCCACAACTGTCGCACACGCCGACCGTCGCGCCCTGTTCAAATTCTATCGTGCCTCCGCACATTTTGCATTTAAATATTGACATAGGTTATTTCTCCTTTATGTTATTTGAAATAGCTTTATATGCAGTTTGTAGAATTCCAATTCCTATTTTTACTGAGTTTGGAGCTATCTCTTTAATTATTTCGCAAACTATATCCACCATATTTTCTCCAAACTTTTCCTTCATCATTTTTCCAAGGGGCTGCTGTTCAATTTTTTGAAAAATGTCGGTGTCATTCTTGTATTTTTTCTTAAGTGCTTTTTTTATTTCTCCGATTTCATCGGGCGTCATAAGTTGCTCGGATAGTTCATAGAAATCATACACAGATATAACCAGCAAATTACTGGTTAAGGTTGTTTCAACATAGCCACCATTTTCATCAATCTGATTTTTTAATTCATAGTAAAGATTTTTATCCCTTAGGTTTATTAGTATTTTTCCTTTTTCATATCGCGCATTTTCACAAACTCGCCTGAAAGATTTCTTCCAATCAAATTCCGAATATGGGTACTGTAATTGCTTTTTCACCTTAAGTGTACTAATTCTGCTTTGCGATATTCCTAGAAGCTTAGCTAACGTATAATCGCTATATGTACTGATATTATCTTCAGATTTTTTTAGTATTTCCTCAATATAGATTGAAAAAAGCAGTACATCTATGTCCGATTTTTGCATTGTCCCAAAATTTCTAAAATAGTAATTCTCGGCGATTTTATCAAATGCTCTAGCTTTAATTTCATCAGAATCAAATATCTGATTATATTTTTCACGAGGTTGAAGTGTTTCCTTGTCTGACAACATGTTCACTTCATCACCTTACACATTCTGTTTCTGTCACCGATGAGTGCAATCAGCTCGTCTGCAAGCACAGATGCGTTTTCGCCGCTCTTTACCGCTGCCGCATACGCAGAAAGCTTTTCGGAAATTTCCGATTCTATATCGGCAAGAGCCTCGCTGCTCATGGGGTCGGAATACCGCAGCGCCTCATAGACCTTTTTGCACATGGCTTTTGCCTCGTCGGTTTGTGCCCGTGACATGAGCCCCTCGGCATCAGCGGTCAGACTGCGTATAAACGAAGTCTGCATCTTCACCTTTTCATCGGTCTCCGCTACTATGTCTCCGGCGGCCTTTGACTTTAAAATTGCAATCGCGGTAAACGCAAGGATCACGGTGCACACGATTATGCCGACCCAATTAGGCAGACCCGGTATCGCCATGCAGACTGCACCGAATATGACGGTTAATATAAGTCCCGTGTAGCTGACCGTTATAAGCGGCAGATTGTAAAAGAGCTTTTTCAGATTTTCCGCCTTGAGCGCAAAGTATGCGCAGGCAAGCTGACCGATAAACGCGACTGTTATGAATACATAGCCTGCCCAGAATGCTCCGCCGAACTTTGTCATTCCGGCCATCTCAGTCGGTGTGGCAAAGCAGATTATGTTGAAAAGTGCAAGCAAAATTGCCCATGCGGCAATGTATGTTTTAAATCCTTTTTTCATTGTCTTCGCTCCTCCTGCTTATAATATATCCGCGAGCAGCTTTGCCTTCGCCGCGGTGAACTCTTCTTCGCTTATCAGCCCCGCGTCTTTCATGACAATCAGCTTTTCTATCTTTGCCTTGAAAGCTGCCATATCATCGGTCGGCTGCGGCGCTGCAGCAGGTTCTGCAGCTGCATTCATGGCATCGTTTACCGCACTGCCGACAACTCCACCGACCGCACCTCCGACGCCCGCCATCGTGCCGAGGCCGACACCCATGTTGGTGAACTGCCCGACTGCCTCGTTCTGCGC
Source organism: bacterium (assembly GCA_963590435.1). Classification (GTDB taxonomy): domain Bacteria; phylum Bacillota; class Clostridia; order Oscillospirales; family Oscillospiraceae; genus F23-B02. The sequence continues at coordinate 13,006 of CAVAPG010000010.1, read as the reverse complement.
AACCTTCTCCGCAACATCAAAGCCGCGCTCCTGCGCATAGGTGTAGCCCTCCTGCGCACGCTTGGTGGCCTGTGCCTGCGAGTCTATAACGACCTTTTGCGCCTGCGTCTGGGCGTAGATTATATCCGTCTGCTGGCGAAGCTTTGCCTCGGCGATATCGGCATACTGCCTGAAGTGCAGCTCCTTGAATTTTTCATACTGCCGGTCACCGTCTGGCTTGACTATATTGGTCACGAAAAAGCGATCAAGCGCTATGCCGTAATCGGCAAAATCCGGAATGAGCAGCTTGTGAATGTTCTCGGAAAAGACGGTGAGTTTTTCATCAATCTCAAAAATGTTGATTGCGTTTGCCTTCATGACCTGTGCTATGTAGGTCTTGACACGGGTCATCAGAAAGGCTCGGAATAACGAGACCAGCTTCTGCTGACTGAGGAAATCCTCCGTGCCGACAAGCTTTAAAAGCAGTTTGCGGCTATCCTCGGCACGCAGCGCCATTTCGCCGGATGCGCCGATGGAAATTGGGAAGCCGTAGGTCGGCTCAACATACTGCACCTTGCTGTCGGTTCCCCATTTTATTGCCATCTGCACAGTCTTGTTTATAAAATAGACCTCGCAGTGGAACGGCGTGTTGTCGCCGGTCGTGCGGTTGAGAAGCTTTCCGATCTGCGGGATGTTCTGTGTTTCAAGTGTGTACCTGCCCGGGCCAAACAGATCGAGCGCCTGACCGTTCATGAAGAAAACGGCCTCCTGCGACTCATGCACGATAAGCTGTGTCATCGAGTTAAAGTCCTCGCACGGGTGCTTCCAGATGAATGTACTATTGTCGCCTTCGTATTTGATTACATCTGCAATTTGCATTTTTCGTTTCTCCTATCTCTCTTAATTTCTCAGCAATAAAACAAAGGAACACCCCTACCGCATTATTGCAGTAAGAGTGTGCCTGATTTTTTATATTTTATATAAACGCAAATGGACAGACTTACGTTCTGTCTGTCTGTCTGTCTGTCTGTCTGTCTGTCTGTCTGTCTGTCTGTCT
>CAVAPG010000010.1:0-11960 GCA_963590435.1 bacterium | reverse complement strand
GTATGGCAGTGAGCATTGCTTGTCAAGTCCTTTTTGTAAAAAAGAGATTATTTTATTCTATAATAACAAAAGTCACGACAATACGCAACAAAATTCGAGGAAACAGCTAAAGCTTACGCATTAAGGCCGAGTACTGATAGAATGAGAGGTATTGTGAACATTGACATAACGGTGCCGACGAAAATTGCCTCTGAAGCTTCCACGCCGTCTCTGCCGTAATCCATACCGAGGATTGCGCAGACCACTGCCGGCGGGCATGCCGCAATTATTACAATAGAACCTAACATTACAGTGTCGGTTATGAAAAACTTTAGGACAAACCATACGACTACAGGCGCCACGATAAGACGCATAAAGTTAACGCCGTAAAGCCGCAGATGTACAAATGCATCCTTTATTGATACATTTCCGAGAGAAAGGCCAATGCACATCATCGAAAGCGGTATGCATGCATCCGAGAGCATGTCGGCTACATCGTCTATGATCATAGGCATCGGTATCTCGAACATGAATATGACTGTTGCGATAATGGTTGCAATAACAGGGACATTTATCATGCTCTTTATATTGATGTGCTCTTTATTATCTCCGCTCCCCTGCAAAAACATTACACCTATAGTATAGAAAAAGATATTAAAAGGTATATTGCCGAGTGAGGCAAGGAAAATTGCATTTTCACCGTACACGGAGGATATAACCGGAACGCCCATAAATCCGAGGTTCGAAAACGATGTTACAAGCCTATACATCCCTTTGTCGCCGTTTTTGATGCGCAGCACGGTTGGAGTGAGATAGCCGACAATAAGGCAGATAATTTGCATAAGCATCAGCATTCCTATGCCGAAAAGCATTTTTCCTTTTGTCATGCCGAGATCCTTGTTTATAACGGATGAGAGTATCATTCCGGCAACAAACACATTCATTACCAGCTTGCTCAAGCCTTTATTAAATTCCGACCCTACAAGCTTAATTTTTGCGCACGCATACCCCAACGCCAGGAAAATAACCAACAGCGCCATTTTTTCAAATATAACGAGCATTTAAATTTTACCTTATCAGACTTATCAGAAATTTATCATAAGCTTTGCAATCTCGAAATATATTAAAAGCGAGACTGCATCGGTGATAGTGGATATCAGCGGATTGGACATTACCGCCGGATCAACCCCTATTTTTTCAGCGCCAAGAGGCAGGACGCTGCCTACAACCTTTGCAAACATGACTATAAGAACTATTGAAAGACTCACTACAGCGGCAACCGTTATTGTAACGCCGGAGTTATTAAGAAGAAGTCTGTCAACCAAAAGCATTTTTATGAAGTTAACTGCAGCAAGAGAGATTCCGCATAATACGGCGACGCGAAATTCCTTCCACATAACTTTTCCTACATCTTCGGGTTCTGTATCGCCTACGGATATACTGCGGATTACTGCGGTTGATGCCTGTGCACCTGAATTTCCGCCTGTACCCATCAGCATGGGAATAAAACCTATAAGCACTGCCTGAACAGCGAGTGCATCCTCGAATGAATTAATTATCATGCTCGTAAATGTAGCCGACAGCATAAGAAACATAAGCCACGGAAAACGTCGTTTCCACATATCCAGCGCGCTGGTTCGCGAATAAGGCTTATCCGATGGTGTCATAGCGGCCATCATTTCAATATCTTCGGTAGCCTCGGCTTCCATAACATCGATGATATCGTCAACAGTGACAATTCCGACAAGCCGACCTTCCTTATCGACAACCGGCAGTGCCATGAGGTCGTAGTCGGAGATTTTTTCAGCAACTTCCTCCTGGTCATCATGCGTCATACAGAAGACAATGTTTGTGTCCATTATGTCCTCAATGACCGTTTCGTCATCGGAAAGCAAAAGATCTTTTACAGACAAAACACCTTCAAGCTTGCGGTCAGCTGATGTGACAAAGCAGGTATAGATAGTTTCCTTATCCTCGCCTATTCTGCGTATGCGAGCTATTGATTCCCTGACATTCATGTATTTTTTCAAATCCACAAATTCAGCAGTCATTATACTTCCGGCAGAATTTTCAGGATATTTCAAATATTGATTTATAAGCTTTCTTGTTTCAGGTGTAGCCGCGCGCATAACACGCTTTACAACATTTGCAGGAAGCTCTTCCATCATGTCAACTGCATCGTCGACATAGAGTTCTTCAACGATAGACGACAGCTCTGAATCCGTTATCGAGTTAATTATCTGTTCCTGCTCAGGCGCATCAAAGTTTGCGAAAACATCGGCCGCCATCTGCTTTGAAAGAAGTCTGAACACCATCGGCATGCGATTATCTTCAATTTCAGATAAGAACTCTGCCACGTCAAACTCATTCATGTCCTCAAGCCGAATTTGAAGTTCCTTCATTTTGCGCTCATCAAGAAGCTGCATAAGCTCATCAGCCTGTTTATCTCTCATGGCTTCAAAGTCCATGTTGTCCATATTTTCCATATATGAGCCTCCTTTCACGCTTGATTTTTTATCGCGTTATTTTCCAAGATAATCTGCCTGCTCAGGGCTGAGTGTATCTATTCCTACGCCCATAGCCTCAAGCTTACACCTTGCCACCTCGTAGTCTATTTCGCGTGGGACAGAAATTACGTCTGACTTCAGATTTCCGCGGTTATCGGCAAGATATTTAGCCGACAGGGCCTGGATAGCAAAGCTCATATCCATAATTTCCGCCGGGTGTCCGTCAGCAGCGGCAAGGTTAACAAGTCTGCCCTCGGCTATCGTAAACAAGGTTCTGCCGTCGGGCATTACATACCCCTGAATATTATGCCGAGCCTCATACTTCTTCACTGACATTTACTCAAGCGCGTTCATATCCACTTCAACATTAAAGTGACCGACATTGCTCAAGATTGCTCCGTCCTTCATAAGAGGGAAATGTTCAGCGGTTATTATATCTCTGCCGCCAGTAACAGTGCAGAATATATCGCCGATCTTTGCAGCCTCTGCCATAGGCATTACCTCATATCCGTCCATGACGGCCTCAAGCGCTCGTATCGGATCAGTCTCGGTGACAATAACCTTCGCTCCAAGTCCCTTTGCCCTTAGCGAAACGCCTTTGCCGCACCATCCGTAGCCTGAGATAACAACATACTTGCCTGCTACAATAAGATTGGTTGTACGGCATATGCCATCCCAGACGCTTTGACCCGTGCCATAGCGGTTATCAAACATATGCTTGCAGTCAGCATCGTTTACCATAACCATCGGGAACTTGAGCTGACCTGATGCGGACATTTTGCGCAAACGGTTAATTCCTGTAGTAGTTTCTTCACAGCCTCCGATGACCCCGGGGATGAGATCACTGTATTCCTCATGCATGAAATGAACCAGATCGCCGCCGTCATCTATTATAATGTTGGGTCCGATTTTAAGGACCTCGCGGAGGCAGTCTTCATATTGCTGTTCACTGCAGCCGTATTCGGCAAAAACATTCATCCCGCCGGCAGCAAGTGCAGCGGCTACATCGTCCTGTGTGGAAAGAGGGTTCGAACCTGTTACATACATCTCAGCGCCGCCCATTTCCATAACGCGGCATAGATATGCCGTTTTTGCTTCAAGGTGAACTGAGAGAGCTACTTTCAGACCTTCAAAGGGCTTTTCTTCCGAAAATTTGCGTCCTATTCCACGCAATACCGGCATATTTCGCTCAACCCAATTTATTTTTATCTCACCGGAAGGTGCAAGATTTATATCCTTTATCGTGCTCATGGTATTAACCCCCTTTTTATCAAACGATTTATTTTAACACTTCAATTTGATATCTGCAAGTGTTGAAAGCAAATGTATTGCATGATATACTTTGGACAATAGCATTAGAAACATCGTGCAGATGATATGAAAAATATAATTTTTTGAAAGGAATTGTGCAATATGGGACTTATTAAAGCTGGTATCGGAGCCGTCGGAGGGACACTGGCTGATCAGTGGAAAGAATTTTTCTACTGTGATTCTATCGACAAAGACACGCTTGTTGTAAAAGGTGCAAAGCGCACAAGCTCCCGCTCATCTAATACGAAGGGCAACGATAATATTATTTCTAACGGCTCAGGCATTGCCGTAGCGGATGGGCAGTGCATGATTATCGTTGAGCAAGGCAAAGTCGTAGAAGTTTGTGCAGAGCCCGGGCAGTTTACTTATGATACTTCAACAGAGCCGAGCATTTTCGCAGGAAATCTCGGCAAATCAATAATTGATACATTTAAAACCATTGGCAAGCGCTTTACAATGGGTGGAGATACCGGCAAGGATCAGCGTGTTTATTATTTTAATACGAAAGAAATAATTGATAACAAGTTTGGAACTGCTACTCCTATTCCCTTCCGTGTGGTTGATAACCGCATCGGCCTTGATATGGATACGGGAATACGCTGCAACGGCGTATATTCTTACAAGATAACTAATCCTTTGCTCTTCTACACAAATGTTTGCGGCAATGTTGAGCAGGATTACGAGCGCGAAGAGATAGACTCTCAGCTGAAAACCGAGTTTATAAGCGCACTGCAACCTGCTTTTGCAAAGTTGTCCGGATTTGAAATGCGTCCAAATCAGATTCCTGCCCATACTACGGAGCTTTGCGATTTGATGAACGAAACTCTGACTCGAAAATGGTCCGAAGTCCGCGGCATAAGTGTTGTTTCAATCGCAATGAATCCGGTCAGCATTCCGGATGAGGATGCCGAATACATCAAAAAGCTTCAGCGTGCAGCTGCGCTTTCTAACCCAGCACTGGCAGCAGGAGCTATGGTTGGAGCACAGACTGATGCAATGCGTACAGCGGCGGGAAATACAAATGGGGCAATGGCAGGATTTATGGGTATGGGAATGGCCGCAAATGCCGGCGGCGCAAATGCTCAGTCTCTCTATGGCATGGCAGCCCAGCAGCAAAACAGTTTTCCTCAGCAAACGGCTTCTCAAAAGCCTTCCTCTGAAATCAACACAGAATGGACATGCTCGTGTGGCGCAAAAGCAACCGGCAAATTCTGTCCAGAATGCGGAAGTCCCAAGCCGTCAGCAGCCGGCTGGACGTGTTCATGCGGAACGGTAAACAAGGGTAAATTCTGCTCTGAATGCGGCAAACCCAAGCCTGCCGGAACCCCGAAATATAAGTGCGACAAGTGCGACTGGGAACCGGAAGATCCAACTAATCCCCCGAAATTCTGTCCAGAATGCGGTGATCCGTTCAATGATAAGGATCAGGTGTAATTCATATGGGAAACGAGAATCTGCTTCAATACAAATGCCCGTGCTGCGGCGGATTTATCGTCTTTGACAGCGCGGCGAATAAAATGAAGTGCCCGTATTGCGACACGGAATTCGAACTTGAAACGCTCAAAAGCTACGATGAATGTCTGAAAAGAGATAAGCCTGACGATATGAACTGGACATCAAACGAAGAAAAAAAGCAGTTTGATGATTCCGAGGACTCTATGAGCGTCTATGTATGTCAGACATGCGGCGGAGAAATTATCGCCGATGAGACTACTGCAGCAACGAGCTGCCCTTTCTGCAGCAACCCTGTTATATTTAAATCCCGACTCTCCGGTGAACTGATGCCGGACTATATCATTCCTTTTCAATTGGACAAAAAAGCTGCAAAGAACGCGCTGCAAAAGCACTTAAGCGGTAAAAAGCTACTGCCTAAAGTGTTCAAAAGTGAAAATCACATTGACGAAATAAAGGGCGTATATGTCCCGTTTTGGCTCTTTGACACCGATGCAGAGGCAAATATAAGATATCGGGCTACAAAAACGCGTATTTGGATGGACAGGGATCATCAATATACCGAAACGAGCCATTATAATCTCTTTCGCAGCGGCAGTATCGGCTTCGACCACATTCCAGTGGACGGTTCTCGGAAAATGCCGGATGACCTCATGGAATCTCTGGAACCGTTTGATTTCAGCAAAGCCGTAAAGTTCAGCACCGGATATCTTTCAGGATATCTTGCCGACAAATACGATGTAGATGCAAATGAATGTACCGAAAGAGCCAATGAGCGTGTCAGATCAAGTGCGGATATGGCTCTGCGCAGCACGATAATGGGATATGACAATGTAACACCCGAGAATATATCTGTCAGTTTTTCCGACGGAAAAAGGCATTATGCCTTATATCCGGTCTGGCTGCTGAACACAAGTTGGAACGGAAATAAATACACGTTTGCAATGAATGGTCAGACCGGCAAATTTGTCGGCAATCTTCCTGTTGATAAGGGGCTTTACTGGAAATACTTTTGCGGAATATTTGCCGTCGGTTCGGTTATTGCCTATACCATTGAACTGCTTCTGTTCCATTAAGGGTGGTGCTGTATGAATAAGAAACTTATATCTATTCTTTTGGTAATCATCCTGTGCTTTGCGCTTATCCCCGCTGTGCTTGCTGATAACCAAAAAAGTGTTGTATATGATCAGGAAGGACTGCTTGACGGCGATGAGATTAATATTATCAACACGAAACTATCCGAGCTTCTCAACACATATGGAATTGATGTTGCCATTGTCACTACCTCTTCATTAGGCGGATTGACTGCCCAGGAGTACGCTGACAATTTCTATGAGCTTAGTGACATTGGACAAGGCAATTACAAAGACGGCATACTTCTTTTGATAAGCTCCGCGGAACGGCAATACGCGATAACAACGACAGGATATTGCATCTATGTTTTCACAGATGATAATCTTGAACACATGTCCGAAAATTTCATAAGCTACATGTCCAATGGTGAATGGTTTGATGCATGCTTAAGCTTTATAAATGATTGCGGTACGTATCTCACCTCCGCCGAGGATGATAATTATCAGTATAATCCTGACGACTTCGATAATGACTATGACAGCAATTACAATTTGGTTAGTACAGGCAGTTATTTCAATATTTCATGGCTGATTATAGCTCTGATAATCGGTCTGATTATAGCGGCAATCTCCATGCTTATTTTGAAAAGCGGTATGAAATCTGTTTCAATGCAGACCTCAGCCTCGAATTATGTCCGAGCCGGAAGTTTTAAGCCCGGCATACAGCAAGACCTGTTTCTCTATCATACCGTTATCGTAACCGCAAGACCTAAAAGCGACGATAATAACAGCGGCGGACATCATGGAGGTTTTGGCGCCGGAGGCGGTTTCAGCAGTACCCATGTATCAAGAGGTGGCTCAACTCACGGCGGTCGGAGCGGCTCATTCTGATTTCAAACCCAAATCACATAAAACCGAGACTGCATTACGGTCTCGGTTTTTCATGCTAATATGCAATTTTTTTAACATTTGATCTTAGCATGTAGAATTTGCTACAGGTTTTTCATCGTCATATGTCTATAATATATACAAAGGAATAAAGGTAAAGGAGACCTTAACATGGAACTGTATAATGCACTTATCGAACAAACCAACGAGCTTTTAGCCAAAGGCTCGCCGAAAAAATGGCCGTATAAAGCCGGTAAAGCTTGGCCAGATCTCGGCTCAGCAGAGCTTGTACTTCAGTCAGATGCAGCATACGAGCTTGGGGCTCTCGGCCTCGGGTCTGCCAACTATATTTGCACGACAACGAGCTCAGATCTTGTCGACCATGACGAGGTAGTGCTCTACGGTCCTGATCTCAAAGCAATAAAGAAGGATGTTCCTTTCGCACGTATAGTTTTGCTGCGCGTGGGCGTACTTGAAGGCGAAGATGAGGAAGTATACCGGGCACTTAAAGATATTGAATTCTGCAAATACCATGTCTACCCTGAAGGATATATGGTGCGTATGTCCCCTGAAAGCCACCGTGAACAGGTGCGCGTTTCAAAAAAAGCCGTCAGACGCGGTATTAATTTTGAGCAGGTAGGCTATCGCTATATAGAAGCATATAAGAAAGATCCAAATGTTCTGAATGTTAAGGTTATATTCATAACGGATCCTTCTCTTGACTTTAAAACAATGCTCGAAAATGCCAAAAAGGCTGATGCAATAACAAATACACTGACGCATATTATGGAGGGCTTGCCCACTGATTGCAGCGTCTGCCAGCTTAAAGATATCTGCGATGAAGTTGAAGGAATGAAGGAACTTCACTTTGGAGTTGGTGACAAGGGCGCTAAAGTTAAAGATCATCATTGATGATGATAGTTTCAAACTAAATATTTGCACTAATAAATGTTGGGTACAGACCTTTTGGAAAAATCGTCTGTACCCAACTTTTTCTTATTTTTTCGTCAAATTCCAACTATTTGAGCAGAGCGAATTTAGTCTTAAGAGAATTTTACAAAGCCGGTAAGTGTTCCGAGCGGGTAACCGAGAGACCATGCGTTTTCGCCGCATTTGGGACATACAGTGCCCCGCTCATTAAGCTCATCGATATACGCCTCAGCTCGTTGAATATACATATTGGTTTTAATAACATACTTGCACTTGGGACAGTAAACAAGGTAATTTGCAAAACTGTCATATATGCCTTTCTTCCTGTTCTCTTTCTCTTCATATGAAAGTGCTCTCGGGAGGATATTACGATTGGTGTAACTCATTTCGTTCTGCCCCCCTTAGATCAGGTGTTCTCGTTTTATGCTGTCATAGTGCTTATCAAGGAAAGGCACTATAACGCTTCGCATAAGACGCATATCGAGATTAAAATAATAGATCATAAAAAGCACTGCAAGCGTGATGCTGCTCACGCCTAATGCCTTAGTCAAGGTTTTCATACCACTGCTCTCCTTTCCTTACCAGCCCATTTCATCGTCAAAATCTACAAGCGTTGGGTCTATGGGGTCTTCATGCATAACGCTCTGCATATACTGATTGACTGTTTTTCGTGCCTCGTTTGTGGGAACGATTCTGCAATCCATCAGCGAATGAGGCATCCAGATAATATTGAATCTATCACGGTGCTTGTGAAATTCCTCCTCAAGCAAACCCTGGGCACCGGCCATTCCCTTGCAGCCGATATCATCGTACATGATAATTGTATCGCAATTAAATTTCTCAGCAGTTTCCCACATTTGCATGAGGTGGCGATTTCCGCCGACAGTATGCGTGCGCATCGGCGTCCTTGCATGCCAATCCGCGATATCGCTCATCATTGTTTCTCTGTCAGTGGTGTCAACGATATTATGCCCGGTCAGAGAATCCATGTTAATAACAGTCATAATACCCCAGCAGTTATATAGCCACTGCACACCGTGAGCATAGTATGTCGAGCCACATGACCACGCCAAAGCGCGATGCCGTGAGAGTGGGAAAGGATGAATGTTATTGCGTACACATTTCTCAAAGACTTTATTAATCTTTTTATTAGCCTTCTTAAAGTATTTAGTTCCTCCCTGCTGATAAAAGTAAATGCGGAACAATCCCTGAACGACAGAGTTTAATGCTCCGTTATCACTCTTGGCATAAACATCCCAACGGTTAAGCGAGCCGCGGTTAAATTCGTTAGTATCTTCTATATGCTCTATAAATTTATCCCAATTGAACGGGACTCCGAATTGCTGTTCAAGGAATTTTATTGCAGCATATACCTCATGTATACCAAGCTCTTTCGTCGTTGGGTCATCATACATAAGCGGCGATGTGAAAGGATGTACGGCTTTCTTACCGTTAGCTGACAAGGCTCTCCACATTGCTGTATTGTCCATCATATTAGCATCACATGGGTTATTGGTCGTCAGCCAGCAGTTGCCTATATCGGGATACTCGTTTTCCACTGCCACTCCGGTTTCAACCAGCGGCAATGTACACATATCACCCGGAATGCCGCAGGCTACAGCCTGGTCGACATAGTAACATCCAAGCTGCTTGCGCATGAGCGGGAGCATAAAAGCTGCATGCTGCTGCATATTTATCGCATAATGACCCGGAAAACCGAAAATTATATGTTTGGGAAGAGTATAGTCAAATGCAACTGTGACATCAGTCCATTTTGTTTCACCGAGACGGCGATCTGCCCGCAGACTTTTCCACAGTGTATCGGTTGAGTCTGAAATCATGCAGTCAAGTGCATACAAATCTGCTCTGAGTGCTTCCCCACGGTCTCCTTCTATCCATTTATCGACCATCATAGGTGCCGCCAGATACGCTGACAGCCAACGATACTTCCAAAATGCCTTTACTATACGCACAGGGTCATGCATAACAAATATGGCCATTTTAACCCATGTGCACAGCCATTTATAAAATGCGAATGCCGTGTCTTTAACTCCGCGCCACTCGCGACGCGCGTAAAAATTAGTACCTTCTATATATCTCTGACCTATGTAATGGCAAGGTTCATTGCCTTTAAGAAAGTGCTCAAGGGTTCCATACTGCTCTTTGATGCTGATTTTTCTTTTCCACATAGATGTTCCCCTCCTTAATTGGCTTGTAGCTTTTTAATTTCAAGGGATTCAACGAATGCTTGAAATCTTGTACGCAGCTGACCCGTCGCGGCGTTTGCATAGTCACGCTCTATTTGACATGTTGGTATGGACGATGGAACATTCAAACCCTCTGCCAGCCACTTTGCAGCAATTGCTCGCTCATAGCCCCAGTACTCACAAAACTTCATATTCTGAAGAATAATGCCATCGGCCTTGTATTCTTTGGCAATGTCATAAAGGAACTGTTTACGTGCAATAATATTTTCTGTACCCATTGCACGAGGACATTCATTAATTTTCATATAATGCTCTGCCAAAGCATCGAGAGGATGCTTCCCCTCAGCCACAACTATTTCCTCTCTTCCCGGCATAGAACCGAAACAGTAACGGTCGGCAACAACACGTGCACCGCACATTTCAACGAGCTTCGTAAATTCCGGATCGTCAATTTCCGAGCCGACAAGCATAACTTTGGCTCTGTAATTTGGCTTTTCATCCGGCTCACGGACCTTAAGCTCCTCAAGCGTTTCGCGAAGCTTATCTACAATGAGATACTTTGGGCAAACAAGCGTTACAAGCTGCAGAACATGGAACTCGTATCCCGTAATAGTCGGATTATCAAGCTTACGATAGCTACCAATCTCCGTTATCAGCCGGCATATCTCGTTATGACGATTAATTGCATCGATTATTCTTTCTTCAGAATAATCGATTCCATAGATTTTCTGCATTGGAGCAATAATCTTTTTTTCAATCTGACGGCGAAAATACCCGGCATACCAATCACCTTTTTTTATTGGCATATCAATGCAGGCAGTAAAAAATTTTTCATTGGGAATAAGCTTGCAATAATCGAAATACTGCTCCATGCGGTTCATTGTAGTACAGCATTCCTGACCTATCAGTGCAGAAATAAAGTTATAGCCACCTTCAAATGCACGCTCCAATATACTTTTGGAATATGGGCACGAACGATTTGTCATATAATAGGTGGCAAGATCAGGATTTGTACAGCCGGGTGCGCGAAGTCTTACACCGAAGCAACCGTCGATATCGAGCAGCGGTTCAGGGATATAAGAGCAATTGTAAGCAAGTGCAAGCTTGCCCTCAGCGCACGCCTGCTTTACAAGCGCATTGTTAGCCTCTTGCAAGAGACTTTCGAAATAAATCAAGTGTTTCAGGTCTCTCATTATGTTCCCCCGTTTCATTTAATCGCGACTATACACATTCGCGGTTTTGATGTGATTATTCTATCACTATTGGCATAAAACTTCAATTTATTTGTACATTTTTGACACATTGTACACTATCGGATTTTATTTTTGTGCATAATAACAACATATAATGTAACGGCAAAACGAAAAAATAATTGTCCCCGAGAGTTCAATCAAATAACTCTCGGGGATTAAGCTTATATGATTATTTATTCTGTACGAAGAGCGACAACGGGGTCTTTATTTGCTGCAACTCGAGACGGAATCAAACCTGCTATAACAGTAAGCAGCATGCTGATAATAATTAAAATAACAGCAGATGCAGTGGGCAACACTGCGTTGATTGAATACAATCCCGTAAGGTGATGCACAATTGCATTTATTGGGATACACAGC